>JAOABT010000675.1 GCA_026418215.1 Clostridia bacterium
GATATGGTCCTTGACGGTTGTACCGTCTGTATACATCATTTTCTGCATTAATTCGCCCAGATTATCCCGTTGCAGAAGGGTGCTGACATCGCACTCCACCGCCAGTACATCCGAGGCCTCATAAGCCTTCATAATGGTGTCGTTCAAGGGGTAGAGCCCCTCCTTACCGGCATGGATGGAGCCCAAAAGATAGAGCTTTCCGTTTCCCTCCTTGGCTTTAACCTCCCACATGAACATGCTGCCATTATCCTGTTGGACGGCCTGTTTGGCGGGCGCCGAGTTACCGCAGCCCGATACCATAAGGACAAGGAGCATCAGAAGACTTAGAGCCTTAATCAAGTGTTTTTGCATGTTTTCCTCCAATTAGCACTTTTTAGTTATATGTATTATTATAAGCTCAGCAATGCTTAAAGGGTAGCCCTTTTCCATACCGAAATTACCAGATGGCATGTTCAAGAGGAATAGTGTATAATATCCGATATAAAGATTGAAACACTTTTGAAAATGGTTGGGAGAACTATGAAGGAAATCTATATCATGCTCACTCAGGTTGGAACACTGGTTTCAAAATCAATCAAGCTTTATACGAAGGCGAAATACAATCACTCCTCAATCGGGATTGATCCGGAGCTGAAGGTATTCTACAGCTTTGCACGAAGAGTACGGTATCTGCCTGTTATTGGCGGCTTTATCACTGAGATCATCAATGAGGGCATGTTCAAGTACTACCCCGACACGCAATGCGCCATTTACGCCCTTCAGGTTGACGATAAGGTCTACACTAAGGTTGTTTCCCTTTTGGATAACTACATTAAGGAAGGGCATCGCTACCGCTATAATATTCTGGGGCTTTTCGGCGTCGTCATCAACAGGCCCTTTAAGCATGAATACCGAAATACCTGCGCCGAGTTTATCGCCAAGGTGCTGCATGATGCAGGAATATACTCCTTTAAAAAAGAATTTTCGCTGGTTCGGCCCGATGAGCTTCCCGATATTCCGGGACTGAAGCTTGTTTTTGAGGGTCGCATGCAGGAGCTGGATATCAGCAAAGTCGGCTAGAAGCCTATAAACCGCCTGAAAGAGGGCGGTTTTTTGTTTTAAACACACCAACAATTAAGTAAGTGGAAAAGGAGCTTTACCGGGTTCACTCCCCTCATGCTGCAAAGCATACGCTATGAAAGGGTGTACCTTATACATCTCTTGAAAACCAATTCTAATGGATCGCTTCGAAATTATAGTAAATTTTTTAAATTATTAGTTTTTCCAAAACTTTTAAGATTATTCGGGGTATTTATGTTATGTAACACCAAGGGACGGGAGAAAAGAAGTGGATATCTCCGACGATAAAATTGTGAGGCAGTGCCAAAAGAATAGTCGTGACGGTTACCGGCTGCTTTTTGAGAAGTACAGGAAGTATGTCTATACACTGTGCTATCGGAGCACCTTTAACCAGGAGGATGCCATGGATCTTGTTCAAGAGGTGTTTATAAAGGTCTTTAGGGGCATGGCCCGCTTTGAGGCCGGAAAGCCGATCCTGCCCTGGATAAAACGGATTACCATTAATGTTTGCATCAACCATAGCCAGCGGAGCCCGAAAAATGAAACAGCCATGGATTTTCAGGAGGAAGCCTCAGTAGCACTGCTGGGCCAATCCCATCAGGCGGGACCCGATGAAAGGCTTCAAACCAATGAAACACGTTCAGCCATTGAAGCCAGCATCGCAGAGCTTCCCGGAAATGAACGAACAGCGGTTATCTTAAGACATTTTGAGGGAAGAAGCTATGATGAAATTGCAAAGGTTATGGCGGTGCCGCTGGGTTCGGTCAAGACCTACCTGTACCGGGCACGAAGACTTTTGAAGGAAAGCTTGGTCCGAAAAGGGATTTGGGAGGTGTAGAGAATGGCTTGTCAGATGGATAGGGTCCTGTTGGAAGAATACGCAGACGGGCTGCTCCCAAAGCTCGAAAGGCTTTTGGTGGAGGAGCATATCAAAGCCTGCTCATCCTGCAAGAAGCAGCTCACCGAACTGAAGCTTCTGTTTTGGGAAATTGAGCATGCCGCAGAACGGCATATTCCCCTTCCTGAGGAGCTTGATGATGTTTTTGAGCATATCATCGGGGAATTTGCAAAACAAAAGCCCTCTGAGAAAGCAATTAGCATCGTAAAGGGGCGGTATAAAGCTCTGACAGCCGGCTTTGGATTTATAAAACAGATGCCTCTGGCCAAGGGGATCAGCACAAGAGCCGCAAAATCGGCCAAAAAGGTTCCGACGCTTGCGTCGAAGGCTTTCGACAAGCTCAAGGATGCAGGCCGCGCCAAAGTAAAGCAGGGGCTTTCGCAGCTTCTCGGAGGTAGCAGATGATCGTTTTGGCCATTCTCCTTCATTTGCTTGTGATTCTGGCCTCGCTGCTGCTGGCATTGATATTGGTGTTGCTTTTCGTACCCATTGATTATGAATCCCAAGGCTTTCTCTACGAGGAAGACATGGGGGTGACAGCATCGGTCGGATGGCTTTTCGGAGGACTGGAGGTTCGCTTTTCTAAAGGGCGTGGAACACCTCAGAGCTTTGAAATGAGGATTTTAGGTTGCTTAAAAAAGAATCTTAATACTATGCCCACCGTGCGGAGCGAAAAGAAAAAGAACGACCAGGAAAAGAAGAAGTCCAAAAAAGCCAAGAAAACGAAAGCCCCTTTTACTAAGGAAAAGCTTATGGCTATTCTGAAAAGTGTGAAGCGAATCCTTAAGGCCTACAAACCCCGGTATTTTTCGTTGGACACAACAGTAGGGTTTGATGATGCTTACCACACAGGCCTCCTCTGTGCAGGCATTGAAACCTTAAAGCCTGTTTTGGATAAGCTGGGCGAGGTCCGTATTAAACCCGTTTTTGACGATGAAATCTTTGAAGGCCGTTATGATGTCGCAGGACGGATGATGCTGGGCATTATCGCTTTGGAAGGGCTTAGAATTATTTTCTCAAAACCGTTTAGAAAAAATATTTTTAAAATAGAAAGGAAGTATCAACATGTTTGATTACGGTTCAATTCAGCAGAATGTTTCTGGAATGATGGAGAAGCTCGAGAAGTTTCTCGTTAATAAGACTGTCGTGGGGGAGCAGATTCAGGTAGGTGAAGTGACCATCATCCCTCTTCTTTCCATCGGCTTTGGCATGGGTGCCGGCCTTGGCGACGGCCGCGACGAAAAAAACACGGGGGGAGCCGGTGGCGGAGGCGGAATGGGCGCAACTGTTAAGCCGGTTGCAATGATGGTTATCAAGAATGGTAACGTCGAGGTTATTCCGGTCAAGAAGGCAAGCGGCCTCGAGAAGCTCGTTGAAATGGTTCCCGGCCTCATGGAGAAGGTAAACTGCTGCACCAAGGACAAGGAAAAGACCGAAGAACAAAAATGCTGCGAGTAAGGAGATGGCTTTTGCCGTTTCGAAATACGCAAAAAAGGCCTGGGTTTACCCGGGCTTTTTGTTTTAGTTATACGTTTAGAACCAACGCAAGAAGGCCGCAGGCTATATCCCTCTTGCGTTGACAGCCTTTTCCATGAAGGTTATAATCTACATCATAAAGGAATAAGTAATGCTATTGTTTTCATATGAGTATTGAGGAGGTTAATGCAATGTTCTGTACTAATTGTGGTAAGGAAATCGACAGAGATTCCTTATTTTGCACCTACTGCGGAAGCAAGCAGACAAGGGAAGAAGCGGCTCCCGAGGTAAAGCCTCAGGAGGAAGTCAAGCCGGAGCCTGCTGCTGAATCTGTATCTTACGAACCGGAAGCTTCTGCTCAAGCATCATCAGAACCTTCCGCTACCGAGTCAACCGGAGCTTATGAACAACCGTTATCCGAAGCTACTTCCCAGCCTTCAGTTGAGACTCCAGCCGAGCCTTCTGCTGAACCGGAAGCCTTACCGGTTGAGGAGTCACCTGTAGATATGACCGCTGGTAATACCCCAGCCTCCGAAGAGGTATCCACCCCTAAAGCCATGGCACCTAAAGCAGAAGCCGCAGTTGTTCCCAATACAACCGGCGTAACCGCTCAAACTGCACAGGCACCCGCTGTTACTCCCCCCACAACGGTTTCAGCTGCTAAACCGGCCTCAGCTCCAGCTGTTCAGACAGCTCCAGCCCCGGCTTCCCAGCCCAAGCCCCAGACCGTTAATGTGACATCAGCAGCTTCTACCCAGCCTACAAAGTCCAAGTCGTCTATTATTGTCTTGGCCATTGTTGCCGTAGCCGTTATTGCGGCGTTGTTCCTGCTTTTTGGAAAGGGTGGTGGCTACAAGGACTACAAGGCCCTCGTTAAGGATTATTACAACGCCATCTACAAAAAGGATTTCAATGCCCTGGTTAAATGCTATGACAAGGAAGACCAAAAGGATCTGAAGGAAGAAAAAGAAGATATCCAGGATGAACTCAAGGATGTCAAGGCTTCCTACGATGACAAATACGATCGCGGCTGGAACAAGAAAATCAGCGTTAAGGGTAAAAGTAAGATCGATAGTGAGGATGGCGTAACCACCTACAGCGTTGTTGTTCAAATAGGAAAGAACAGCGATGATCAGGCTGATTTCATCACCATCAAGAAGGAAAAGGGTAAGTACTATATTGACGCCTCAAACGATGCGTTTTAATGAATCCTATTTCATTGACTTTTAGCCTGTTTGGGGGTTAAAATGATAATAAGGCACTATATGCCTAACAAATCTAGGAGGATTGGATTTCCATGAGTAAGAAGCTATTAACAACGTTATTGGCCACCATGCTGGTTTTGGCAGTGGCAATCTCTGCAACCGGATGCGGAGCCAACAACCCTAAGGGTGTCATCAGTGCATTCTTTGATTCCATTGACAAGGCTGATGCCAAGAAATTCTTGAACTGCTTCGACAAGGACACAAAGGATACCATTCTCGATGGCGTTGATGAAAGCGA
>JAOABT010000007.1 GCA_026418215.1 Clostridia bacterium
CTCCGAGATAACGTCCAAGAAACGCATGATATCTGTCTTGTAGGGTATAGTCACATTGACGCCCGAAAACCCTTCGCTTTTAAGTTTACCGATAAGTGAAGGTAATTCTCCCGACGGAATCTCCATAAGCTTGTAGGAGCCCTTAAGACCTGTCTTCTCAAAAAGCTTCTGGTGAATTTGAGGTGAAAGGCTGTGAGAAAGCTTTTCACCGACTAGAGCAAAACTTCTAGCGCAGTTTTTTGACGTGGATTCATGTGATTGTTTGTTTGGGTCAACAGTTCCCGTTTCCGAAGCCTCATTCTGCTTTGCCTGATAGGCTCTCGATACAGCCATCATGTTTTTGAAAATAGCCTCAATACTGGGCTTGAAGTCATCATTGTTTACAGCGCCAAGTACATTTTCAATAACCTTTTGCTCTCTTCCGGCATCGAGAATCTGTGCTTGGGTTTTCTTTTTATAGTCTGCAATCTCATTGACCAGGCTCATCCGCTGCTCTAAAAGTACGGCTAGCTCGCGGTCTACGCTGTCAATCTGCTTGCGGAGCTTAAAAAGGCGATCCTGTTCCATCACTCCTGATCTCCTTCACAGAAAGTGTCCAAACCAAACTGGCCGATAAGCATATCACATAAAGCGATAGCGCAGGCTGCCTCAATAACGGGAACTGCTCTCGGCACAATGCAGGCATCATGCCTTCCGCGAATCTTCAGCGTTGCGTTTTCTAAAGCCTTTATATCAACTGTTTCCTGTTCGGTTGATATGGACGGCGTAGGCTTTAAGGCCACGCGCATCACAATGGGCATTCCGTTGGCGATTCCTCCATTAATGCCCCCGTTATGGTTTGTTCGGGTCAAAACGCGCTCATTATGGGTATAGAAGCTATCGTTTGCCTCGCTGCCGAAAAGTGTAGTGATACTAAAACCCTCGCCGAATTCGACGCCTTTGACAGCGGGAATGGAAAAGAGCATGGACGACAATCTGGCTTCAAGATTATTAAAAAGGGGCGAGCCAAGTCCTACCGGTAACCCAACAATGGCGGTTTCTACAATACCGCCTACAGAGTCTCCTCTTTTCCTGGCCTCTTCAATGGTTTCAAGATAAGCCGTCCGGCAGGAGGCATCTATGACGGGAATATCCATCTCTCTTAGGCTGTTAAGCTGCTGAGGCGTAATCTCTGCCTTATTAAAGCTTACATCCTTAATATCGTAGATGGTATCAATATGAGAACCTATGACGATGTCTTGTTGATCCAGAATATGCTTGGCAACGGCCCCGGCAAAGACGATAGGCGCTGTTAGCCGAGCAGAGAAATGCCCGCCGCCCCGAATATCATTGAAGCCCTTGTAGCGCACATGTCCGGTAAAATCGGCATGTCCCGGCCTCATGAGTCTTTCAAGCTCACTGTAATCCATTGAATGGGCATCTTCATTTCTAATCATGGCACAAAGCGGTGTTCCTGTGGTTCTGCCCTGATAAACCCCGCTTAGAATCTCAACCTCGTCGGCTTCCTTCCTTTTAGTTGAATAGGCGCCGGTATTGGGCTTTCTTCTGCCCATCTCATGGCTGATTTTTTCAAAATCCAGAAGTATGCCCGAAGGCAATCCGTCCAGGACGACACCAATAGCCGGACCATGAGATTCTCCGAACACCGATATTTTTAAGTTCTGACCGAAAATACTGCTCATAGCACTTCCACCTCTCCCCCTAATGCCTTGAAATCATCCCAAAATTCAGGGTAGGATTTTGAAACAGCCTCTGTCCCGTCAATCACGACGTCACCTGTGCAGGCAACCGTTGCGGAAGCCAGCGCCATAACAATGCGATGATCATTAACCCCTTGGGCATGCCCGCCACATAAACTAGTGCTGCCTTCAATGACCAAGCCTTCAGGCTCTTCCATGATTTTAGCACCGAGACACCCAAGCTCGTGACGCGTTGCCGCCAGTCTGTCTGATTCCTTCATTCTCAAGCGCGCAGCGTTCACAATATGAGTTTGTCCTTCTGCAAGCGACGCGGCAACACCGATGGCGGGCACAAGATCCGGACACTGGGAAACATCCACCTCGATACCCTTCAATGAAGCTTTTGAAAAGGACAACACCCGATCGGTGAAAACAGGCTTCGCCCCCATCCTTTCAAGGATCTGGACAATGACCTTGTCGCCTTGTAAGGAATCTCTATTAAGGCCTTCAATTGAGAGGCCCTCTGACAGAGCCCCCATGACGCAAAAGAACGCCGCTTGAGACCAATCGCCCTCTACAACATAATCCTGACGTGCCTGGTAGCTCTGGCTTCCCTTGATATGGTAATGCCTGTAATCCTCATTAACGTCTATCAAAACACCAAAATCCTTCAGGGCCTGTAATGTCATCTGAATATAGGGTAAGGACTCAACCTTATGGGTTACATGAATGTCTGAGTCGCCTTCAAGAAGAGGCAGCGCAAACAAAAGCCCGGATATAAACTGTGAGCTGACATCTCCCGGAAGCGTATACTCCCCTGACTTGAGCCTTCCTGAGATCGTAATAGGCATCTTACCGCATTGATCCTCATAGTCCATGCCCTTTTCTTTAAAGAGCTTTTCATAAAGCTCAAAGGGCCTTTCGACAAGGCGTCCGCGCCCAGTCAGTGTTACCCGATCCGCACAAAGCCGAGTGATGGGCATGATAAAACGTGCTGTCGAGCCCGATTCATGGCAGTCAATGACAGGCTGCTGGACTTTGATTTGACCGGATGATTCAATAATTAGTTTTTTACGTCCCTTGAAATGAGCACTTTCCGTAATTTTCACTGCAACACCTAACGCTTGAACAGCGCCAATTGTCGCTATCATATCATCAGAGAGGACAATGTTATCGATTATACTTCTGCCCTTTGCCAGAGCCGCACATAGAATAGCTCTGTGGCCCATGCTTTTGGAGGGTTGGGCAAGAACAGTTCCTTTAAGGGGCTTGGAATGAATGCGTAAGCTCGCCATGCAACAATTCCTCCAGTTTGCTAAGTTCCATTTCAAGGAGCTTTCCGTGACCAATTTCTTCGATATAGGCAATGGTGATCTTCCCCGATCTGTTCTTCTTATCCACCTTCATAGCCTCAATAAGTGCATGAGGGCTTATTTCGGGCAGTTCAACCGGAAGCCTAAAAAGCTTTAGCTGCTCCTCAACTTTTTTAGCTTCCCCCTTTAAAGTCAATCCAAGCTTTTCAGTGAGCCTTGTCATGAGAACCATGCCGATTGCGACAGCCTCTCCATGAGCCATGCCGGAAAAATTCTGGACCCGTTCGATGGCGTGACCAATGGTATGGCCAAAGTTCAAAAGCTGTCTTAGGCCATTATCCTTTTCATCCTGCTCCACAACATCACGTTTGATGACGCAGCTTTGCGCAATGAGATCATCAAGCTTATCCACGAGGGACTCTCGGGGATTCGATGGATTTACTTGTGAAAGGCTTTGATAGAGAGCTTTATCTCTTATAAAGCCATGCTTGATGAGTTCGGCCATCCCATTGAAAAATTGTGTGTCGCTTAAGGATTTGAGAAGCTGAGGATCTGTATAAACAGCATGAGGCTGATAAAAAGCCCCAACGAGATTCTTACCTTGAGGAAGATCAACGGCTACTTTACCACCAACGCTGGAATCCACCATGGCTAAAAGCGTCGTGGGAATCTGGATAAAGCCCATTCCGCGAAGAAAGGTCGCAGCCGCCAAACCGGCCATGTCGCCTGTTACCCCGCCGCCTAGCGCAACTACAAGGTCGCTACGGGTGAAGGCTCCCTCTGCAAGGGCGTAGTAGATTTGCGTCAGAGTATGGAGAATTTTGCTCTCTTCACCGGCTTCAAATACCACTGGCGCCACATCAAAGCCAGCTTCGTTGAGCTTTCCCAGCAGAGCTTCACCGTAAAGCGGGAAAACCCTGGTGTCGCACACCAGGGCTATTTTCTTGCCAGCATATTTGGCTTTCAGCCTATCAGGAATAGAGGAAAAAAGTCCGGATTGTATGATAATATCGTAGGCTCGGCCCTCAGTCGCCACGGTCACGCAATTCATGGGTCAAACCTCCAAATGCCTTCCCTCAAGCTCGGTTAGGGCTCTGAGCTTGGGAAGAATCTCTGCATATTCATGAGGTGTCAAGGATTGCTCCCCGTCACTTAAGGCACATTTCGGATTATTGTGAACCTCTATGATGACGCCATCGGCTCCTGAAACTACGGCTGCCTTGGACATGGGTTCAACCATCCAGGCAC
>JAOABT010000104.1 GCA_026418215.1 Clostridia bacterium
GTGTTTCCCTTGTGGCCCAGCACCCATTCATGGATGGCCTTGGCCGCTGCCTCAAGGTAGCGCTCACGATGGCGGAATCTTGTTTCAACGCGGTCTTCGTTGATTAACAGCAGGTTTTCCTTGGGGAATGGGGAAGGCAGGCGCAGGGTGATATCCTCGTTTCGGCCGCCAAGGATGTTTTTGAAGTACCAAAGGGGCGACAGCGTGGCCGAAAACAAAATAGTGCTTCTTGCCGCATTCATGCTGCGATCCAGCATGGTTCTTGGGTCCAGGCAAAGGAGCGTGATCTGAAAATTGTTTTTGGTGCCGGTGGTAAGCGTACGGTATTTATCCGAATAGAGCTCCAGGATATTTTTAAAGTGCAGAAGATCAAAGAAAAGGGTTACCAGTTGGTCGCTGTAGGGCTTTTCCTCGGGTTCTCCCAAAAGCCAGCTTTCGGTGGTGGTAATAAAATTGAAGAGACTCTTCTTAAGCTGAATGGGCGCTTCAGCCAAGGCGTGGTATTTCACGCCCCCTGCCTCGAGATAATCGTTACCATATTGCTTTTCAAGGGACGTCATGGCCTTTTTAATTTCCTTGATAGCTTTATAAATATCCGGGAGGTCCGCTCGCAGCTCTTTGTTAAGATCAGCAAGGGTTCTTGCCGAAAGGGAGGCGGAATACATCTCTCTGGCTCTGTCAAAAAGGTTGTGGGCCTCATCGACAAGAATGAGATATTCCTCGCGTCCCTTTTGCTCAAAGAAGCGTCTTAAATACACGCGGGGGTCAAAGACATAGTTATAGTCCGCGATAATAAGGTCGCAGCTCAGCGCAAGCTCGAGGCTGAGCTCAAAGGGACAGACCCCGTGGCGGAGCCCTGCTTCGGAGATCTTTTCACGGGAGAAAAAATCGTTCTTCTTGAGTAATTCCTTGACTACCTTTCGGGATCGTGCGATAAAGCCCTGGATGTAAAGGCACTTCTCAGGGTTGCAGTTTTTAACGGTATTGAGACACATTTTGTCCTTGGCGGTAAGAGTAAGAACCTTTAAACGGAGTCCCTGGTTTGCTAAAAGCTTATAGGCATTTTCTGCAATGCCGCGGGTGGTGGTTTTTGCTGTCACGTAGAAAATACGGTCCAGCTTGCCCTCGCCCAGGGCTTTGATACCGGGATAAAGCACTCCCATTGTTTTACCGGTGCCAGTGGGCGCCTGTGCAAAAAGCCTTTTGCCATCTTCGATGCTTTTATAGGTATTATAGGCCAGAAGCTTCTGACCCTTTCTGTAGTTCGAATAAGGGAAGGATAGCGTTTGGATGGACAAATTCCTTAGCTGACGCCATTTCTCCTGTGCAACGGCCCAGCCGGCATAGGGGAGCAGCAAGCCCTTGAAAAAACGCTGCAGGCGTTCAAACGTAAAACGTTGATCAAAGGATTTTTCCTGATCATTGGCCATATCGTAATAGGTCAGGCGCACCCATATCTCACTTAGGCTTTCTTGGTTTGCGAGGATAAAGGCATAGCATTTACCCTGAGCCCAATGGGCGTCGCTAAAATCCTCCTCGATTTCAGAAAGAGGGGTGGCTGAAGTCTTGATTTCATGGACAATGACCTTGTCGGAGAGCCTCCAGACACCATCAGCGCGGCCATTGATTTCGAGCGTACATTCGGGCGTTTCATAGGAGTAGGAGAGCGCTACCTCGGAGGTGTAATCCCCGCTTTCACAATGCTTCGCCTGCAGATGGGCGTGAGCCAACGAGCCTTCCTGCATGAGCCGATAGGAAGTAAAGCTCCAGCTTTCATCATCCTGCACAGAGAAGGCCACAAGGCTTCTGACTGAAACCTTAAAACGCGGCGCTTGAGCTGATTCAGGCGCATTTCCCTGTAATTCTGCGGGTTCGGCCTCCGCTTTCTTTTTCTTCCTGGGCAATGGCATATCTCCTATTCTCAGAACATATGTTCCAATATACACATTAAGTTTACTGTATCTCCGGTGGATAAGCAACTGCCTTTTCCAATTAACGTTTTATTTATTAAAGCTTATGACATCTTGGTTTCAATGTCTCTATATATTGGTACATATCTATCATGACTTAACGTATCCAATCTGGTATTATACCTTAGTCAAGTTAAGATGACACACTTCAAGGAGGAAGTCGCGATGAGCAAACTTATGGAACTAAGAGAGCTGCTTTATGAAAAGGCTCAGCTCTACAAGGACCAGGTTTTTAACTATACTGTTCCTGATCTTCGGAACTGTTTTGACTATTCAGGGGAGGAGATGGTTAAAACCTCGTGGGGCGAGCTTATCGTTAACCCCTACCGTTTCTATCTCGAGCTTATAGATCGTTTTATCATTAAAAATGAAACCGTACATAATGATTACTCGCTGCCCCTTAGCTTTACCGATCCCGTAGAGGACAGGCTTAAGGGCGGAGACTGGATAAAGAAAGCCATTGTCTACTCCATGATGATCAGGACCTCCACCAGCTGGGATCATGACAGAACAGGCAGTCTGGAAAAGGAGAATATTTACAACCTTAAGGAAACAGGCACCTTCTTAAAATCCCTGGCCATTCTTTCACTTCTTAAGAAAATGGGGGTTACAGCCGTTTATCTCTTGCCTATTTCAAAGTTCTCATTAAAGGGCAAGAAGGGCGAATTGGGCTCACCCTATGGTGTTTCAAACTTCTTCAAGCTCGATCCCGAGCTCAAGGACCCCATCACAGGCGATTCCTTCACCGTAGAGGATGAGTTCTCTGCTTTCGTTGAGGCCTGCCACAGGCTTGGCATGCGTGTTATGATCGACATCATTCCAAGAACCAACTCGGTGAATTCCGACCTCATCCTAGAGCACCCCGACTGGTTCTATTGGATTGACCTGCCCACGCTCCAGGGCTACAGACCGCCCTATGTGCCGGGTTTAGGAGAAAACGTGCTGCCAAAGCCTGAATTCCTGCCACTCATTTATCAATCCCATGAGGTTCGGCAGCATA
>JAOABT010000138.1 GCA_026418215.1 Clostridia bacterium
GCCTCAGGACAAGCAGGCCGACGTTGCGAAGCGTATTGCCACCATGGACCGTACCTCGCCTGAAATTATCAAGGACGTCGAGCGCGTGCTTGAAAAGAAGCTCTCCTCCCTTGTTACAGAGGACTTCACGGCTGTGGGCGGTATCCAGGCTATTGTCGATGTCTTGAACTCTGTCGACCGCGGTACCGAAAAATTCATTATGGATACTCTGGAAATCGAAGACACAGACCTCGCCGAAGACATTCGAAAGAGAATGTTCGTGTTCGAGGATATTCTGCAGCTCGACAATCGTGCCGTTCAGCGTTTCTTGCGCGAAGTGGACAACAGTCAGCTGGCTATGGCTCTAAAAGGTGCGACCGAAGAGGTTCAGACGCTTATTTACAACAATATGTCCAAGCGTCTGGCCGAGATGATCAAGGAAGATTTGGATTTCATGGGACCCGTCCGCTTGAAGGACGTCGAAGAGGCCCAGCAGAAGATAGTCAATATTATCCGCAAGCTGGAAGACGCAGGAGAAATTATTATTTCTCGTGGTGGAGGAGACGAAATCGTTGTATAACAATAATTCCTATGGCTATGGCGTGTACAAGCGCAACCAGGTGAATATTGGCAACCCCTACCAGGTGAAGGCCTCCGAAACACAATCACACCAGCATTTAGAGGCATTTGACGAGACAGCAGCGGCATCGGCAGACTTTGATCAGGAACTCAGGATCAGTCAGGACATTGTTCATAAAGCCAAGGAAGACGCTGCGCTCATTCGACGTGAGGCTGAGCTCGAGGCCGAACGAATCATGGAGGAAGCACGCCAGAAGGCGGAGGCTCTTTTCCATGAGACCGAGCAAAAGGCCAAGGAAGAGGGCTACAGGCACGGGGAGACGCTGGCTCAGCAGCACTATAACGATCTTATTGAGGAGGCCCAGGATTTCAAGGCGAGAAGCAAGTCAGAGTATGACGCCATGCTGGCCTCTTTGGAGGAGGAGATCCTGAACCTGGTTCTTAATGTGGCTGCGAAGGTGGTTGGAGATGAAATACGGAACAACAGTGGGGCCATTCTGGGCGTTATCCGCCAGACCATTCACAGCTGTTCCAATCATGAAAACGTTGTTTTAAAGGTATCTGCCGAGGACTATGACTTTGTTGTCGAGAACGAAGAGAAGCTTCGCGGCATGATTAGTGATTTAAGCTCTCTCGAAATCAAGAAGGACGGCACGCTGGCCAAGGGCTCCTGCATCATCGATACAGGCTTCGGCTCGGCAGACGGAAGTGTGGATACACGGATGGAAATGATCAGGGAAGCCTTTTTCGAGATCATTCAGAACGTGGAAGCAGATTGATAAGGAGACAGCATGAACAAGCAGATCTCACTTGAAAAATATCAGAGGCTTTTGGATTCAAGGAGCTTTGTGCGCTACACGGGCAAAGTCACCAAGGTCGTAGGCCTGACTATAGAAGCTGAGGGCCCCGAAACGCATGTCGGGGCTCTGTGTTATATCAGGTCCCGGCAGGATAAAACTGTCATGGCCGAGGTTGTGGGCTTTAAGGACAAAAGCGTCCTTTTGATGCCCATCGGTGACATGACCGGCATCGGACCCGGAAACCAGGTTATTGCCGCCGATCAGGATTTGGCGGTTGGTGTCGGACAAGCCCTGCTCGGCAGGGTTTTGGATGGCCTTGGCCGCCCCATGGACGGCAAGGGACCCATTGAAATTGAGAAATACTATCCCGTTGACAATATGCCGCCGAATCCCATGACGCGTCCGCGTATTCAGCAGGTTCTGCCGCTGGGTGTCAAGTGCATCGATGGTCTTCTGACCGTGGGCAAAGGCCAGCGTATGGGCATCTTTGCAGGGAGCGGCGTGGGCAAGAGCACCTTGATGGGTATGATTGCCCGAAACACCAAGGCCGACATCAACGTTATCGCACTTATCGGCGAGCGTGGCCGTGAGGTGCGCGACTTTTTGGAGCGCGACCTTGGCGAGGAAGGCCTCAGGCGTTCAGTGGTTGTTATTGCGACCTCCGATCAGCCTGCGTTGATCCGTTTGAAGGGCGCCATGGTGGCAACGGCCATTGCCGAATACTTCAGAGACTGCGGCAAGGACGTCCTGCTCCTTATGGACTCACTGACCCGTTTCTCCATGGCACAGCGCGAGATTGGCCTCGCCGTGGGCGAGCCGCCTGTTACCCGCGGCTACACACCTTCAGTTTACGCCATCATGCCAAAGCTCCTGGAACGCTCGGGAACCTCGGACAAGGGCTCCATTACAGGGCTTTACTCGGTCCTTGTGGACGGAGACGACATGAACGAGCCCATTACCGACACGGCCCGCGGTATCCTTGACGGCCATATTGCCCTTTCAAGACAGCTCGCTCAACGCAATCACTATCCCGCAGTCGATGTTTTAGCCTCCATCAGCCGTGTGATGAACGATATTGTCGAGGATTCTCATAAGAAGAGCGCCAATGAGCTTCGCCGCAACCTGGCGGTCTACCGTGACGCCGAAGACCTCATTAACGTTGGTGCCTACGCCAGAGGCAGCAACCCTGCCATCGACAAGGCCATTACGCTGAATGAAGGCATCAGGCAGTTTCTGACCCAGGGTACCTTTGAACGCTTTACGTTTTTAGATACCATTGAGCATCTAAAGCAATCGGTTGCAGGCAGCTAGACGTTGTTTCCTTGGCAAGGCGCTCTGAAGTAGTCTTAGTAGTTGATAATATGCGTTTGGTCGGCTTGATGCAGGGATTTCTCTCCGGATGGCAGCAAAGCACCGACCTTACCGTGATCCGGCTATTTGGAGTAGACCTTGCCTGGAAGTCCTGTCTCACAGGTCGTGCCCGACTGACTCCGGTAATTATCCATGCGAAGCTACTCTCTTCAGCATGCTGCCGCCTTCGAGAAAAGCCCTGCATCTGCCTCCAAGAGCGATGCAATAAGTTCGTTCAGCCCAAAGTGGTCTATTCGGATGGCAACTAAGGGCCCAAGCTTAAATGCTTCGGCAAGTATAAATGGTTCGGCTAGCTAAAAGCAACCCCGCCTTAGAAATCCTAACCTACCGAGTCAAACTCGGTGGTAACGATAATCTACCTTACGGTTTGATAATCTGCATGATATAGATTTAATCTGAAGTATCGATCATAAAGGTAATTCCGATCTATTAACATGCGGAATGCCAGACAAACACCATTAGAGGCAGATGCAGGGCTTTTCCCGAAGGAAGGCAACACACTGCGAAGAACTGCTTCAAAAGATGGAATAACTGAACAGGGCGGGAACGACCCGTAAGTAGGGACTTCAACACCAGGTTTATTCCTACTCACGGAATCAGCACAGCTAGGGTGTTTTGTTGCCTTACGGAGGGAAATCCCTGCAGGCAGCCGACGAAACGCAAAGAAAGGCGATTTTGTATGCCAGGCTTCAAATTCAGACTGCAAACCTTTTTGAACTTAAAAGAGCAGTTTGAGAAAAGTGCAAAAAATGAATTAGGTATAGCCACCATGAAGCTTGAAGAAGAGAAGGGCAAGCTCCTTGCCATCGAGGAGAACATTGCCTCTTGTCTTAACGACTACAAAAATGCCTGTACCGGCATCATCCAGCCCGAAAAAATAAAGGAGAGAAAAATCTACCTTCAGTTTCTTCAAAAGGAGCATGATCGGCAAGAGGTTCATGTTAAGCGCGCCGCTGAAAATGTCGATAAGATTAGAGAAAGGCTCGTTGAGATCATGAGGGAGCGAAAGGTTTTGGAGAACCTCAAGGAAAAGGAGCTCCAGCAATTCCTCAAGCAGGAGGAAATGAAGGAGCAGCAGCGTGTAGACGAGCTTGTGAGCTACAAGGAAGCTGCTAAGATGGATAGAACCGGCTAAGGAGATCGTTCATGGCAGAAAAAGAGAAGGATACAGCAAAGGACACAGAAAAACAAGCTGAACAAATCCCCGGACCGCAGGGAAGCGACCGAGTTCAAAAGCCAGGAGGCGTTGTTCAATCCATTTTGATTGTGCTTTTGGCATTATTGGTTGTGGCAGTGGTCTTTAGCGGGGTTTTTTATTTTGCAGTAAAAAACAACATGGGCGGAATCGCCGAGATATTAAGGCCAAGAATTGAGAACAACCCCATTTTGAAGCTGGCGCTGCCCCCGAAGCCCGGAATAGACCCGGATGATCCCAAAAACCTGACGGCTGAAGAGCTGGTTAAAAAGTATAACGAATACCGCAAAAAGGTCACCGACCTTAACGACAAGCTTACCAAGGCCAACAGCACCATCGCTCAAATGGAGCAAACGGCTAAGAATACTACAGACCCGGCCATTACCTTGCAGGAGAATCAGAAGGTACTGGATGCGATAAGAGCCGAACAGCAAAAGCTCGATGACGACAAGAAAAAGCTGTCCGAGATGATTGCTAAGGGCGATACGACAGGCTTTAAGGATTATTACCAGAAGATTGACAAAGCCACAGCCGATGCTGTCTACAAAGAACTTGTCACACAGGATATCACCAATCAAAATAAAGTAATGTTGGCCAAGCCCTTTGCCACCATGCAGGCATCAAGTGCAGCAAAGGTTCTTACCGAGCTCTACGCCAAGGACCAAACCACACTCCTGGATATTTTTGAAGGAATGAAGCCCGCAACAGCCGCTCTCATCCTCGAACAGATGGATGCAGCAACGGCGGCTGACATTACCAAGATGCTTTCCGACCGTAAACTCGGCCGGTAATGCATAGATATCCCTACTAAGATGAAGGAGGTGAAAAAGATGACACAAAGCACAATGCTAAATCTGTCTCTTATAC
>JAOABT010000211.1 GCA_026418215.1 Clostridia bacterium
TCTCGTGGGCTCGGAGATGTGTATAAGAGACAGAGCCGAGCTTGACCATAAAGGGGTCGGTGACGATAAAGGCACGGCTGATGTCGGGCATGTCCTTTAAATACTGGGTTGCGCCGTACTCAAAGTAAATCTTGCCGGGAATTTTGAACCACTGCATATTGTTTCGTCTCCTCGCCATTCTTTTCTTGTTGATCAGGTTGACAGCGGATACGTTGGCCGTTGTAGAGTTATGGCCGTAGGAGCCGCAGCCAAGCGTCAAGGATGGCATGTTGGTGTTATAGATATCGCCGATGGCACCATGTGTGGAAGGAGAATTCACAATCAATCTTCCGGCCTTGATGCGCTTCATGAAAGCCTCAATAACCTTATCATCCTCCGAGTGGATAACAGCTGAGTGACCGAGGCCACCGAATTCCACCATCTGTTCGGCGGTTCTAATACCTTCTTCAAAGCCATCGACAATATAATAGGCTAAAACCGGAGACAGCTTCTCTCTGGAAAGAGGGTACTCAGGCCCAACACCATAAAGCCGTGCGATGAGGATCTTTGTGTTTTCAGGTACTGTGATGCCCGCCATTCTGGCGATGGTCGCAGCACTCTGACCCACAACATTGGGATTCATGGCGCATTTCTTGCAATCGATAGCCGTTGCTGACAATAGCTTGATTTCTTCCTCGTTCAAGAAATAACAATCGTTTTCTTTCATAAAAGCTTCAAATTCGGAAGCAATCTCCCTATCCACAATAACAGCCTGCTCGGAGGCGCAGATCATGCCGTTGTCGAAGGTCTTGGAAAGCATTAAATCGGTTGCGGCGCGCTTCACATCAGCAGTTTTTTCAATATAGCAGGGAACGTTTCCGGGACCGACGCCTAGAGCAGGCTTACCGGTGCTGTAGGCAGCTTCCACCATGCCCGCTCCGCCCGTTGCAAGGATAAGCGCAACGCCAGGGTGATTCATCAATAAGTTTGTAGCCTCTATGGAAGGAGATTCAATCCATTGAATGCAATGCTCGGGAGCTCCTGCTTCAACAGCCGCATCTCTCATGACTCTTGCGGCCTCAGCGCTGCAGCTCTGGGCACTGGGGTGGAAAGCGAAAATGATGGGATTACGGGTCTTTAGTGCGATAAGGGACTTGAACATGGTGGTGGAGGTAGGGTTTGTAACAGGAGTAACACCTGCCACAACCCCCACTGGCTCTGCTACCTCGACATAGTCCTCGTACTCGTTTTCATGAATAATTCCCACTGTCTTTTCGTTTTTGATGCTGTTATAAATATACTCGGTGGCAAAGAGGTTTTTAATGATCTTATCCTCGTATACACCGCGTTTGGTTTCTTCAATGGCCAGCTTTGCAAGCCTCATGTGGTTTTCCACACCGGCAACCGACATGGCTTTGATGATGGTGTCAATCTGCTCCTGGCTCATGGCAAGGAAGGAATCCAAAGCCCTTTGTCCGTTCTCAACAAGCGTATCAATACTGGTCTTAATGGGGGTATCCTGTGGTGCTGTTGTTTTCTCTTTCATAAAATGCAACCTCCTTGTGATTAATTTATCATAGTTTGTTATTTATTTAACTATTTCGAGTATAATACTTTGTTAAACAATTATCAATTAGAGCTAATGTTAAATTATTCACACACTAAGGGATTCCTTTTATGCAAAAAGACAAATACGGATTGGCCTGCCCGGTAACGTTCTATTATCATGTAGATTTTTCATATAGAATATCTATTTCGTGGTCATCCGGTTCCTGGAACTGCTCGTTAAAGAGCTGCTTCATATTTTCGTCAATGTAATAATCTTGAGTTTCACCGTTTTTTAGACTCTCGTTTCGCTTTTCGATGTTGCCACACCAGGCCTCCTGCGATACCCTGATATAGTGCAGCTCTGTTTCAATTCCTTTACCGGCAAAATATTGTTTTAGGCTTTGCCGTTCCGAATGCGTCCAAAACCCAAAATCCAATATCACATTGGTATTTGCTGCGACAATCTGTTCGGCTAGTTGATAAAGATAGCTCTTGACCTTTTCCAAGATCATGCGATGCTTATCGCCCAACTGTTCTTCAAATAGCTCCAGCATTAATTTATCGCAAGATAAGACAACAGCGTTGTACTTCTGCTTGATTTGATTGGCATAAGTACTCTTACCACTACATATTTTCCCGCATAACAAAACAATTTTAGCCATTTTCACCTCAAAATCCTACATATCCTCGCTGCTGTCTATAGCAAAGCGGGATGGGCAGGTCTCCATATGACACTTCGCACCGTCCGTGCAGAGACTATCCTATACTCTTTTTTCTGCATGAGCCTATAAAATCCTTCTCGTCTCAAGATTATCCTTCTCCCTATTTTGTTTATTAACATACCAGCCTTAAAGAAAAAAGGATGAGCTTGGCAGCTCATCCAGATCAATTGAACTAAGAAGGGATTTATCATGTAAAAAGTCATAAACATAAGAAATTAGTAAACAAAGTTCTGAACAAGGGATTCGAGGGTGTCTCTCCTTCTGATTAAGCGGTCCTTTCCATCGAGACCGATCATGACCTCCGCAGGACGCAGGCGGCAGTTGTAGTTGGAGGACATGGCATATCCGTAGGCTCCGGCATTAGACACAACGAGAATATCGCCAAGCTCTGCCTTTTGGAGCTTACGGCTGCGGGCGAGGATATCACCGCTCTCGCAGATGTTTCCTACGACTGTGACGACTTCATGGTCCGCAGCAGTATTTTGCTGATTCTTCTTCACCAAGGTCACCTCATGGTGTGAATCGTACATGGCTGGCCTGATGAGAACATTAAAGCCAATGTCTGTACCGACGTAAGTGGTCTCATAGTTTTGCTTGACGGAATGAACGGTTCCCAGAAGGATTCCGCATTCAGCCACAATATAGCGGCCTGGCTCAAGCTTGAAGGTTACCTCCTTGTTGGGATAGTCCTTTAAAAACTCGGAAAGCACGCTATCAAGATCAACGCTCAGCTTCTTAAGATCCAAACGGTTATCCTCGGGCTTGTAGGGCACACCGAAGCCGCCGCCAAGATCGATAAAGGAAAGATTCGGGAATTCCCTGGCAATTTCAAGGAGCGAGCGAATGCTGTCCACATAAACCTTTCCGTCTAGGAACAGAGAGCCGATGTGCTGGTTGATACCGGCCAAGGTCAGGTTGTATTTTGAGAGAATGGCCTTAACCTCAGGGACAAACTCGCGCTGTACGCCAAATTTGGTTTTCTTTCCTGCTGTTACCACCTTTTCATGGTGGCCCGCTCCTATGCCGGGGTTGAACCTCACGGCAACCTTGCCGCCGGGGTTGATCTGCCCGACCATCTCAAGCTGGGAGAGGGAATCCACGCTGATCATAATGCCGCGGTCAATGGCAAAACGCATTTCTTCGGCCGATACGTTGTTGCTGATGTAGAAGATGCGGTTGCTCTCAAAGCCCGCAAGCTGCTCGACATAGATCTCGCCCGGGGACATGGCATCCACATCCAGGCCTTCCTCACGGACAATCTTCAAAAGGTCCAGATTGGTATTGGCCTTGGCCGAGTAATTGACTCTCAGGCGTTTATTGGGAAGAAGGCTCTTAACCTCTCTGCAGCGTTCGCGCAAAACGGCTTCAGAATATACATACAGGGGTGTTCCATACTTTTCCTGCAATCTTATGACATCTTCTTGCTTTAAGAACATAGCCTTACTCCTTTTCATTCTTAGTCAGCTCAATGAGCCTTATTTCGTTTTTAAGGGCGTCCTTGAAAAGGTCCACCAAATTCTTTTTCTGGGAAAACAGACAAGTGGAGTGGGTCTTATCGCCAATGTCGCCCGTAAGGACAACATGGGAATCCGCTATAAGCCTGATCTGCTCCTGTTCTTTCTCGGTAAAATAGAGCGTTGCACCGCTTAAAGAAAAAGGCGGGTTAGTGATGAGAACCACCTTGATTTTCCGGTCCACCGCATCCTTAACCTCCCCAAGAACCTCATCCAACACCGCATGGGAAACAGAAAGGTAGACCCGCTCCTTGGCATTCTTAATAATGGTGCGCATTTTATCGAGTATGTGACGCTCACCCTTAATGGTGATATAGCCCTCTTCTTCCTCAACACGGCGTGTCATGGCTTTTTGAAGAAAGGCCTTGATTTCCTGTATTTCACCGATCTTATTTTCGCAAAATTCACCTATGGCCACGGGGGTATAACGTGTCGCCGTTCCTTCAATAATATGAGCGGCGCCTTTTTCCACTAAGCCTGCCAGGGCGGTGTAGGTGTTGGAGCGTGAGATACCCGAAAGCTTGGATACTTCATAGCCCGTCAGGGGTCCCTCGGACGAAAGCAGGGCATAAACCGTTGCCTCTTGCCTGGAAAGCTGAAGCTTGAC
Organism: Clostridia bacterium; assembly: GCA_026418215.1. Taxonomy (GTDB): domain Bacteria; phylum Bacillota; class Clostridia; order DSM-8532; family DSM-8532; genus DTU059. The sequence goes on from JAOABT010000211.1 coordinate 4,371, forward strand.
GAGAGATTCCACAACGTCCATATGATCAGCTCCTTAGTATTTAGTAGTTCTATTTAGGAACACTATACCGCATTGTTATGGACTTGTCAACAGCATAAAAAAGAAGGAGGCAGGTAACCTGCTTCCTTTTCTCATGAGTCTTCTAGCGCTATTTTAAAAAGTGTTCCGTCCGCCGCCATTATTTGCGCCTGCGGTGCCACCGCCTGCAGCGCCAGCTCCGCCTGCACCACCAAAGCCTGCTGTGCCTGTGATGCTATTAAGCTGCTGGTCCATTTGGTTACAAAGCGTGGAGATCTGGCTAAGCTGCTTAGCCGCGTTGGCTTCAGTCTGTGACAGGCTCTGGAGAACCTGCTGGTTGTTCCTCTCGTTCTGCTCCATCTGTCTTACAACGTCCTGAATAGAGGAAATCTGCTGCCTGATCTGATTAATATTCTGATCCATCTTTGTAATTCCCCTCATAAATTTCATTGTTGTACAACGGAATTAGTTTGAGCATTTCAGAGCGAGGGTATTCGAGTGCTTTTTGTCAGCGGATGCGTATTTTGGTTTTTACGGCATTTAAAAACAAAAAGCCCGAAGCACGAGACTTCAGCGTTTGGTCTTAACTTTACTTAAACTGTCAATCGTTGCAAGCCGCTTCGAAGACACGCCTGACATCCTCTTTTGAGGCTGCGCCCTCGTGTATCTTCTCATTTTCCACATAATAGCTGGGCACATAATAGTAGTCGTAGCGCTCAGCCGTATCAGGGTCCAGGGTTTCATCAATAACATTTAAAGAGACATCCCTATATTTCGGTGTTTCCTTCATAAGCTCCTCCATGTAACGCTTGGCTCTCTGGCAATAGGGACAGGATTCCATAATAAACATAAGCACCGGTTTCATCGGTTTTCCACTCCCAGTGTTTTTATGTTATTATGCCTCAAAAGCCTCGTTTTCATGTATGAACCTTCCTATTACGTCGAAGATTTGCAAGGAATTATTTATATCGCAACAAAACTGTTTTAATGATCTTCTCCAAGCGTCTGCCCTTGGTTTTGTCCACCACCGCCGTCAGATCATTGGGAACCATTACAACCCGAATTCAGCGCGTACAGGCATTAATGAAATTCTGCATGGTGTCAAGCTCCTTTTTGACATCCTGCTCCATGCCCCGGCCCAGCCGGTCACATAAGCCCAGAAGCGCGATCTCCCGGATGTCCACCTGTCTCTTCATCTCATCCAGATTGGCAAAGGGAAGCTTATTGGTCACGAAAAGAATCTGCATGTGCCAGCGCACAAGGCGTGAAACCTTTGTAACAAAAGCGCTGTCATCGGTGAAGCACTCCAGAAACTCCCGGGCTAGCTTCTCCCCCGCCTTATCGTGGTCATAAGAGGTGATTCGACCATTTCGAAGCCTTGTTGTCGTGGCCTTTCCGGTGTCATGCAGAAGGGCGGCCCACATAAAGACACGCTGATCGCCGCTCTGACCCTTCACCTCGGCCGCATGGTCGAGCACCAGCATGGTATGATTCCACACGCTGCCCTCGGGGTGGTGCTTCGGCGACTGGTCTACCTTCTTTAAGCGGCTGATAATGGTAAACGGATGCTCATTCAAAAAGGTATCGGTCTCAATGATTTCATTAAAATAGCCTGATGGCTTCTTATCCTGTAAAAGATGCCGTTCCAGCTCCTGGAACAGCCTTTGATCCTGATGCATGGCTCTCATCCTTTTTTTGCATGATTGCATGATTTGTTTTCCGATTCTTCAAGTTAGCATCGGGCAACTTATCTTTAGGATGCCCAGAAAGAAGCACTTCATGTTGAGTGCGGCTTTTCTCGGCAGCCCTCACAATAACCGAACACTTCAAGCTTATGTCCCTTGACCGAGAAGCCAAACTTCTCCTCAAGAAGCTTTTCATAATCTTTGAGGGGACATCCGTCAACCGGAAGCATCTTATGGCAGCCTACGCATAGAAGGTGATGACGATGCTCGTGATTTTTAAGCTCATAAAAAGCTTTGGGATTGTCGGTCATGGTATTTTTTAGCGCCAGACCCTTTTCCACCAGGGTGTCAAGCACACGATAGACAGTCGAAAGGCTGATGGAAACCTTGTCGTCCTTTAATAGGAGGTAAATATCCTCGGCGGTGATGGGCTGGCCCGCATTCTCAAGCGCTTTTAAAATAGAGGCGCGCTGCCTGGTATTCTTAAGATTGCCGCCCTTCAGCAAATCCTTATAATGGCCTTCGCAAGGCATGCTCTTTCCTCCTTTATGCAAACTTCTTCCGAACGGAAAAGGTGATAAAGAATATAAGCGCCGATATCATGACAATGGTGGAGCCCGTCGCCGTTTCAATGGAGTACGACAGGACAAGCCCTGAAATTCCTGAAAACAAAGAGAACAAAAGGGTTAGAAGGTGATACTGCCTCTGGTTTCTGGCGATATTCCGCGCAGCCGCGGCGGGAAGAACCAGAAAGGAATTGATGACGAGAAGGCCGATCCAGGACATGGATACGGTGACAATAACCGCAACGGCGCAGCTGAAAATAACCTCATACCAGAAGGTGTGAATCCCCCTGCTTCCGGCCAGCGAGGGATTGACGCTGACCAGCAGGAGCTTGTTGAAAATAAGCAGCCAGAAAAGCAGGACAACGGCTAGAACAAGAAATAGAAAGCCGATTTCCGTCGGCGTGATGCTCAGAATATCTCCGACGAGATAGGTATTGAGCTTGGTAAAGCTTTTTCCTCCAAGGGTGGCAAGAAAAATGCCCAGTGCGATAGCCGTGGAGGAAAAGACCCCGATAACCGTATCACTGGCCATTTTACTGCGGTATTTGATCAGTGCTATCAAGAAAGCGAAAACCAAAGAAAAGACTATAGCCGAGCCCAGTGGCTGGACAAAGCCCATAAGGCCACCGATAGCGACCCCCGTAAAGGCCCCGTGGCCCAGCGCGTCTGAGAAAAAGGCCATGCGGTTATTGACAATCATGGTTCCTAGAAGTGCAAAAATAGGCGTTAAAAGGATAATGGCCAGAAGGGCGTTTTTCATGAAGATCATCTGGCCCTGCTTGGCCCATTCAAAGGGGAAAATGCTCAAAAAATCATACCACCAGCTCATGCCCTTTCTCCCCCCTCACGGTTTTTGCGCCATTTTAATGAAAAGACCTCATAAAAAGCATCGGACTCCATGACCTCCTCGGGTCTTCCCGATTGAAGAACGGTCTGGTTCAGGAGAACGACCCGGTCGGCGTATTTCCGGACCATGTCCATGTCGTGGGACACAAGAATAACCGAGAGATCGTAGGCTTTTCGAAGCTCCGAGACGGTCTCATAAAAAAGCTCCAAACCATTTTGATCAATGCCTGAAACAGGCTCGTCCAAAAGCAGAAGCTCAGGGATGGGCTCCAAGGCCAAAGCCAGAAGGACCCTCTGAAGCTCACCGCCTGCAAGGGCTCCCAGTCTTCGATTCAGGAGATGCTCCGCTCTGACCTTTGAAAGACTCTGGTGAATTTTTTCCACTTCCTTGCGGGGCTTGAAGAGCCAGGTAGGACGGTTTGTCCTGCAGGCCAAAAACAGGTCTAAAACGCTTGTGGGTGTTGTGGTATCGAGATTCAGGCTTTGGGGCACATAGCCCATGACGAGGCTCGAACGCGTAGATGCACCCGAGGCCTGCATAAAACGAATGGCCCCCGTGTGGGGTACCTCCCCCAGCAGCGCTTTCAGCAACGTGCTTTTGCCGGCGCCGTTGGGGCCGATAATAGCCGTAAGCTCACCACAGTGAATATGCAGGTTGACATTGGTTAGAATGGGGGTTTTCCCGGCCATGACGCCGAAATTCTCGATCTTTGTGCAGCAAAGGCCGCAGCAGGCCTGCTGGCAGGACTTTTCGTCCTTACAATGCGTACTCATCATTTAAGCGCCTCACACAATACCTTTAGATTATTCTCCATGGTCTTTTCGTAGCTGTCGGCAGAAGCGTTTCCAGGTCCGGTAACCACTGGGTCGAGGGTGTAAACCTTGGCTCCCGTCTGCGCCGCGATAGACTCGGCGGCCTTTTGGGAATACTGGGGCTCGGCAAAAATAACTTTCACATTCTTGCTTTTGATGGTATCAATGATTTTTTTAAGCTCTCCTGCACTTGGCTCGGAGCCCGGCTCCCGTTCAACCACAGAAACAATATTGAGATTGAATTCTTTTGCAAAATACGGGAATGCCTCATGGAAGGTAATGATATCCCGGGTTTTCACGTCTTTTAGGGCATCCTCCATTTTAGTTTTAAGGGCTTCAAGCTTTTTAGGATAGGCTTCGCTGTTCCGCCGATACTGGCTCGCATGCGCCGGATCGGCCTTCGCAAGCCCCTCGGTGATGTTTTTCACCTCCTGGATAGCTCCTGTGACAC
>JAOABT010000234.1 GCA_026418215.1 Clostridia bacterium
CAATGAGTTCTACAATGGTCAAGCCTTTTGATGCCTGTTGAAGTCGAATCATTTTTGTCACCCTCTGAAGCGCGTTGTAATGCTTAAATGAGTCACTCTTGGCGAAGTCGTTTGAAGCTCTACCTCAAAAAGACCGGTTATTGACGTATCAGACCTTAGAATCAGCGTTAATTCAAAATTTGTTGTACCCACAGTTTTAACCAGCTTGAAGGTATTGGCAAGCGGCTGGCTGTACCCGTTTACCGCAAGCCAGGCTTGAAGACCTGATAGATCCTTCCATGTTCCTTGATACGCCTTTATTTCATCCATCGCAGATGTCGCTATTTTCAAGGCCTCTTGGCGTTCCTTGTTGGTATTTCTAATGTTATAGGTTACATAGATCATATTGACAATAATAACCCCAACAATAGCCAGGAGCGTGATGGCAATGACTGCTTCAACCAATGTAAAGCCTTTATGTGGATGAATTTTCATAATGCACCCTCTGCTGCGGGTTTGAATCATTTCCTGATGTTATTACACTGTGCAACAATTAATTCTAGGTTTTGTACAACGTTAGTTTTTATTCAAGTGAAAATTCAATCATTATTTCCTATCATACATGGAGAGACAATAATTTGCTATAATGAATCATATATAAAAAAAGGATGTAATTGTATGAGCTCTATTGTCAGTTTAAACTCAAATTCACTTGATATTTATAGTTTAATTGAAGAAACCTCCCGTCGTAATGCCTCAGATTTACACATCTCGGTAGGTTTACCCCCCACATGCAGGGTAAACGGCCATTTAGTCGGCTTAGATCATCACTGCCTTAGTCCCAATGATACTGAAAGCATTGTTGATTCTATCCTGAACGACCAACAAAAAAGGCTGCTGAAAAAACGCGGAGAATTAGATATCTCCTTTACTTCCTTCGGCAGTTATCGCTGCAGGCTTAACATCTTTAAGCAAAAAGGCTTCTACAGCCTTGCTTTCAGAATGTTGAATCCAAAAATCAAGGGCTTTGAAGAGCTTGGGCTTCCTTCTGTCCTCTCTGACCTTTGCTGCTTGAATCGGGGGCTGATACTTATCACCGGCCCGACAGGCACAGGAAAAACCACAACGCTGGCCGCCATGGTTGACTGGATTAACTCAAATCGTGACTGCCATATTGTAACTTTAGAGGACCCCATTGAATATATCCATCAGCATAAGAGGAGCATTGTGAATCAACGTGAAATCGGGCAGGATTCCAATAGCTATGCGAATGCCCTAAGAGCCGTGCTGCGGCAGGACCCTGATGTCATCTTGATTGGTGAAATGCGGGACCTTGAAAGTATTTCGATTGCACTAACCGCAGCAGAAACGGGTCATCTTGTGTTGAGCACCCTTCATACCATTGGGGCCTCAAAAACCATTGATCGTATTATTGATGTCTTCCCGCCCTATCAACAAAATCAGATAAGGACACAGCTTTCCATGGTTCTTCAGGGTGTTATTTCACAGCAGCTTATTCCTTTAGCATCGGGTACCGGACGAGTGGTCGCTACTGAGGTCATGATGACAACACCGGCTATACGCAACATGATTCGTGAGAACAAGGTACACCAAATCTCCAATGTCATTCAAACCAGCGGGAAACAAAGCATGAAAGCCATGGACACAAGCCTTTTAGAGCTTCTAAAGCAAGATAAAATAACAGTGGAAGA
>JAOABT010000270.1 GCA_026418215.1 Clostridia bacterium
AGATGTGTATAAGAGACAGCCTTTAATACCGGGGAAAAGCCAAACCTCTGGCCTAAATTTCTTATAGTACTCCCTTAAGCAATTTAAAGCCTGCTTTGATAGCATGGTGAAACGGTCCTTGCTCCCTTTGCCTTGTTTGACGTGGACCATCATCCTTTCACTATCAATATCTTCGATACGAAGTCTTACAACCTCGCCCACCCGTAGGCCTGAAGAATAAACCATCATCATGAGGGCTTTGTGCTTGGGATTCTCGATTACTTGCAGAATATCTAAAACTTCCTGTTGGCTCAGTATATCAGGGAGTTTTTTCTCTTTTTTAGGACGTGGAACGTCTACAAGAAACTCTTCTTTTCCAAACATATCCTCGTATAGAAATTTAAGAGCACTAATAGCCTGCCCGACATAAGAATGTGAACGGTTTTCTTGGGACAGCGCCTTAAATATGTATTGTCGCACATCTTCTGTTGTGAGTTGCTCGAGAGGTTTATTAAAGGCTTTTTTAAACCTCTTGATATGGTCTACATAGGATCGGATTGTTTTAGTGCTAAGGCCCCTTAATGTGAGCTCTCTTGACACAAGGCTTAGGAAACTCTCTTCAGCCCTTTCTTTCTCCTTTAGCTGCCTCTCTATGTAACGGCCTGCGGGGGTATCAATAAGAGAGGGATCAAGAGTAATCGTTACATGACTAAATATTTTGAGGAGAGCATCAACCGAATCTCTTGAACAGGGGACTAGCCATAGCTTCTTTTCGTTGTTCCAAGCTTTTCCTGGGATTCTTTTAAGCTGTTCGACAAATTGCTCGCTGAAGGGCATTCGAATCATGATGGTATCAGCACCGTTATAGTACAGTTTTGGCATATGCATACTCCCCCTAAATACCTTTTGAATAAATTTTACCATTAAATTATAATTATAGCAATTTGCTTTACAAACAATACTTTTACCCTGCTCGAAAAACGTTTATGCTGATTCACTTGTAGATTCAAGGCACAACAGCATAAATAACGAAAATTCTAACGGTGTAGGTTTTAGTAAATTCATTTGTTAAAAGACTTAAAATGGTACGCTAGACATGCAATTCTTTGGCTCTAAAATCTCTAAGCTATTAAAGCAAAGGGCCGCTTTAAGACATACCTATTGTGGTTGTTCATATTAGCAGTTCTTCGTTTCAATATGAATCACGTAACAATGTCCCTAAGAGCTTCAGTCAAGGGTGAGTTATTGAAGCATACGCATTTGGAATTAGTACATATATTCTTTAATTCCATAGTCAATATGGATGCGTATTTTGACATAACACAATTCATAAACTTCTTTGCTAGAAAGGCTTTATGTTTATGCAACATGTAAATTGTCCTAATAGAATCAGAATGATAAGATAATAACAAATAAAAATAACTTGCTTAAACAAAGGTGTTTGGTTATGCTTTCGCGCTGACCTGACACTTTTTTTATTCTCTGAAAGGAATGAGCTTTATGAAACGTTGGCTGACCTTGATACTTGAGACTATAGCTTTGCTTGCTGCTCTTCCCGTTTTTTTACTGACTTCTAATCCCCTTATCGGCTACATTGCCGCCGTACTCTTTGTCTTAGCCGCTGCTTATACAAGTCAGAATACTCACAATTTAAAATGCAAGAAGCTCTTGGATGCCCTAGAGAGCCTAAAAAGTGACATCTCCAGGTTTAGTCTGGATGTTCAGGTCGCTTCCAGCCAGGTAGCTTCCGTGTCGGAGCAGCTCGGCATTACACTGGATGAGAGTAACGCCTATACACAGCAGTTATTTGCTGAGACCAAGGAAATGAGCGATGTCAGCATGAAGGCTAATTCTGAGATACACCATCCCCTATCCAACGTCAAAGACGTCATTGGCCTTATGGAAAAAGCGAATAATGCCTGCTCGAATCTAGAGACCATGAGCAAGCAATCACAAGATGTCCTTAAGGGCAGCCTTGACTCAATACTCGAGGTCGTTACCACCATTGACGGGATACGGGATTCCTCAGATAAAACTGTCAGCTACATGAACAAGCTTTCTCGCGCATCAGATGAGATTGTTCACATCCTTGACAGTGTGATCAATATCTCCAGACAAACGCACTTATTAGCGTTGAATGCCGCTATTGAGTCTGCCAGGGCGGGTGAAGCGGGCCGTGGTTTTGCCGTGGTCGCCGATGAAATACGACAGCTGGCTGATGCCTCCAACCAGGCTGTCAAGGACGCAAACCTGCTTATTTCAAATATTCAGGGTGAGATTAAAAGTGTGGTGGCGGTTACTTATGAGAATTCCGAAAAGGTTAATAAGGGTGTGGCTGTATCAAAAGGAATCGAGCAGAGTTTAAATCGTATTAATATGTCGTTCTCAGAAGTCCTCGAGATGATCGGCATCCTTAGTACATTTTCCAATAGCGGAGCTTCAATGGCACAGGGTATAGGAGAGCGTGCAGAGGCCGTCAGCGTTTTGGTTAACGCTACTTCTGACAATATTGAAAACGTATGCGGCTCTGTTGTGAAGCAGAAGACAAGCGTCGAGAACATTCACGAAATGAGTGAGCGCCTGAATCAGGCGTCCCGCGATTTAGCCC
>JAOABT010000371.1 GCA_026418215.1 Clostridia bacterium
GGCATGAGGATGGATTTCTAACGCTTTTATGAGCACTTCCTCGAGATTTCGGGCGTGAACCGGGTTATCCAATGTACCATAGACCTGAACCCCTGGAAGCTTCCATTTTGTAAGCATATCGCCTACAAGAGGCCCCAACGAGTCGCCTGTTGAACGGTCCGTACCGATGCACATCACAACGACGGGTCTTTCCTGGGGATGGCTTATTCTGTGTCTGAAGCCGGCCATTTCCATAGTTTCGGAAACAGCCCTTGCGACCTTGAAGGCGGCAAATTTATCATCTGATTTAAAATATCCCTTACCGTCCAAATAACACGCAACCCTTCCGCATTTCACCAATACTTATTTAATAAGTATTCCCGCACCCTGTCCCAATATGCACGCGACAGTTCGAATGCGAGTTTTGCTTTTATCCTCATGCCAGCGTGAGCTTGCAAGGAGGATAAACATTAGCAAAAGCGCAAAATGCTCAACTCTCATCGGAGTAAAAAAACTTTGTATTGCGCATATATTTCAGCATCAGATAAAATAAATGTAGGTATGCTAATTTTGCTAAAATTACGCAGCTTACATGAAATGAGCATCAATAGCTCATATACGGAGGGACCTATGTTTTGCCAAAAATGCGGTAAACCGGCTAATCCCAGTTCAGCCTTTTGCACAGCCTGCGGGGCTTCTCTCCCGCCACACATCCAGCAACCAGCAGCTACGCCTCCGCAGATTAATACCCCATCTATACATCATCAAGAGTCAGCTAAAAAAAAGAACCCCTTGCCCCTCATTCTAGGTATTGCCCTTGCCATCGCCCTCATCGTAACAGGCATTTTACTGGTTCCCCCCCTCATCGATGATGGCGGAGACGATGACGAAGCCTCATCGGATCAGAGCACAGGCAAATCCTCCTTGAAGACCGGCGGATTTACAGCAGATGGCGCTCTTGAAATTACGCTGGGCAATCCAAAAGAGCTCGACTCATCGACCATAGGTGAAGATGGCGGAGCTGCGGTTGTAAGTGATAAAGGCAGCAAGTTGGACGGCCTTTCCATTAAAGTCCCCGCCGGAGCTTATGAATCCGACACCACCTTTACGATTTCCGAAATTCCTTTGAAAACAGATTTCGGTGACAGCTTCAAGCCCCTTACTCCCCTGATCCGCGTTGAGAACGGAGGGATGCTGGCCAACGGCTTCATGGAGCTTTTTGTTCCCTGCAAGGTTCCGGAAGGTTCTGAGCCTACGGCCTGGTATGTAGATGAGTCTACAGGAGAAATTGAAGCCATACCCGTTCTAGATGTGACCGATGAGGGTGTCACGCTTTCGGTGAGGCATTTTTCAGATATTCTGGTAGGAGCCGAAAAGATAGCTGATTTAAAAAACCTCGGTGTCGTTGGCACAGACTTTTCACCCGGAGTAGATGACTGGAAGTTTACCAACCGCGGTTCTGCCTATGCGCCGGGCGGTCACTGTGCAGGGCAGACCCTATCTGCCATGTGGTACTACATGTTCCGGAAATCAGGCGGAAGCCTTTATGGCAAGTTTGATAACTACGGCTGGAAAGATTATGGCTTTGAAACCCCCTCCATCTGGCAGGATGACGTCATGGGCTATCGCCTGGCTACAACAGTTCAAGAGACCCTGGATTGGTCCGATCAAGAATACAAAGATTTCATGAACAGCAGCAAACGTTCTCCCCGAGGCACCTACTATGCCTTTGTCAACATCATGAACAGAACAAAGCGCCCTCAATTTGTGGGCATTCTCCGTAAAAAGCCCGATGGTTCCTATGGCGGACACGCATTGATTGCCTATAAGATAGATACCGAAAACAGCCGCATCTATGTAGCCGACCCTAACTATCCCGGTGACACCGAACGATACATTGAATACGATGATTCAACCGGCTCCTTCAAGCCCTATTCTGCCGCGCCAAACCGTGACGCCGCGGATGCCGGAGATTACTACAGCTATACCGAGATCCTTTTCATAGGCATTAGCAGCTTTATGGACTTGGATAAATTGAACGGGTGCTTCAAGGATTTTGATAACCGTACGGTGGGCAACAGCCTTTGGCAAAGCCGCGATTTGAAAATGTATACCAAGGTGACCGATGCCGACGGCAACGAGCAGGAGGTTGAAATTACCGACGGCTATACCGCACCTGCCCAGCTTAAGATAACCCGCTTCCAGACAGCCTTCAGCAACAGCAAGATAGAATTGTTCCTGCATAATGCAAAGGGCGATCAAAGCCTGGGAGACTTCGGCTCTGAGATGCTCCTAAATCTGGAGCCGGGCGATAACTATATCGGCATCTACCATAAGACATCAACTCCAGATGGAAAATTGAAATATTTTGATTTTATGTGGGTCAAGGTGACCCGACAATTTGACTTTACAGGTGAATGGACCGGAGAAATGACATGGACCAGGATTGACATGCCAGCCCTTACAGATGTTATCGCGGCCATTCCTCACGGAGAGAATGAGGACTCCTATCAGCGGGAGGTTCAGAGCGTGACAGAGGAGTATAACCAAATAGTCTATGATATGGGCAAGACATACCCCTCCAGAATGTCCATGAGCTTTGCTGACGGCACCTACGAGGCTGACATCGTTCAGGTCCATGACACCAGAGGCTGTCTCTTATACAC
>JAOABT010000308.1 GCA_026418215.1 Clostridia bacterium
AGATGTGTATAAGAGACAGATCCAACAGGAGGGTCGGGTCTAAAACAGCTTGGGCCTCCCTCCCCGTTATTTCCTCTACGATACGGCTGCCTGTGGCCTCACGTACTGAGAGATGGTCAAAGCTTATGATGTGGGGCGAAAGCATGGCTGCCTGTTCCCCAGTGAGCCGCTCCACACCAAAGCTTGCCGCATATGCCACTTTTCGTTTGGTACACGGCACGAAGGACAAGGTATAGGCCATGTCCCCTTTGATCAGGTTAGGATTCCAGACCTGATCACTTCCGCAAACAAAGGCATCAAAATCATCCAGGCAGCCTTTCAGCTCATCTTCATTTTGGTAAGACGGGGTCAAATGCAGCCGCTCCTTCAAAAAGGCCTGAAATTTGAGGCTCTTCCGGGCAGGAGCCTCCGGGTCTGTCATAAGCCTGATGAAGCTCTTGGCTGCATTTTTCGGGTTGTTGAACCTAAGCTTCTGCTCTAGGACATATTCCTGTTCTATGACAGGGCTGCGATAATCCAAGGTCTGGCAAACATGTCCCAAGCTCCTGAGTGCATTTTCCAAGGCATAGGCCTGAAGCACGGCCCCATAGTTTTGAGCCCTGTGAAAATTAATCACTCCAACTCTCATGCTTTCTCACCCCTTTGATCTGATCATATGGAGGGCACGCTTCAAAAACCTTCTTGAAAGCCTGTAATCCAGGGCAACAAAAACTGCCGCAGCCACGAAAAAATTGAATGGAACAACCAGAATGGCCTGTATGAAAAAGTCTTTAAGGCTCTGTATATTGGTTTGGAACAGGAAGCTGAAAAGTCCGGAAGCGGTAAGAGCGCCTATGACCATGATCAAGGCCCTTTTCCAAAGGAACCGGCTCGGAACGCCTGTGATGGCCTTTGTTTTAAGGCCAAAATCAATCCAGCGGTAGAAGGTGGCGATCACCCTTCCAGCCACCACCCCTGAAAGCCCCCAAACAAACCCGCCGGCTATCGAAAGCCCCACAGCCAGAATCACTTCAATGATGCTTCCTAGGCGGATACATTTGTATTGCCCTGCAACAGTCATCATCATGCCGCCCTGATTTCGCATGGCTGATATCAGAATAAACACTGTAAATAGGATGACCAGTGTATTGTCAAGATAGGCCGCATCTGAAACCCCTTTGACATAGACCTTGATGAAGGGCCTGTAAAGAACGGTAAGGCACGCCCCAACCCAGCTTAGAATGAGCATCGAAATAAAGATGAATTCCTTGTAGGCCGCAGCTATGACATCCTTCTGATTTCTTGCGATGGCATCTCCCATGCCCGCCGATATGCCGTTATTGACGCTTCCCATGAGAAGCAAAATGGCCATGGCCACCAAATTGTAGATGGAATAAATGCTGACTGCCGTGAGGCCTAATTGAAAGGTAATGAGAATGGTGGCGAAGTTAAACACAATCAGCCCCAGGATTTGCTGTAAAAAGACATCCCTCTGATTCGGGATGGCATGCTTTTCCGTCTCGCTTCTAAAGCCAATCTGAGGATATTTCCTCTTACAATACTGTCTTAGTAAGATAAAACGAAGGGAATAGGCCAGAGACGCAGCGGTGTAGACTAAAAAAACCGGCACACCAAGCTGTGCTAAAACGATAATGATCAGCGTGTAGAGAATGGTCACCATGGCATTCAGGCTGTCAACAATGCCGATATGCTGATCGGAAGTCAGAAGCGCCTTGTATTTTCCTATGCCGTAGAGCGAGGTTGCGCCATTGGCACCTATGGCAAAGATCAAAATGGAGGTTTCAAGAAAGGTAATCGGGGTTTTAACCACCATCGGATACACAACGGAGGCTATGGCAAGCAGCCCCACAAAATAGGTTCCGGCTCTGTTGAAGGACCTTGAGGAATGAGACAGTATCTCGCTGACACGTGTGTAATCCTTTTCTGCCAGGGGCTTGTAAAGCGCAAAAACAGAAGCTCCCAGAATGCCGGATTCCACAAGCATAAAGTAGGTCATCACCTGTTGAAGCGACAGCACCAGCCCGTTGACCGGCGAGCCGTAATGGAGGATGATAAACCTCGGGACAATGAAGCCTACCAGAATAACCACAAGCTGGCTTGTGAGCGAGAGGGTGATATTTGCAAAGGATCTCTTGCTTCTCATTTCAATTTAGCCAACAGCCTTTCGCAGCGTTTTTCCCCTATGAGGTCTATGAGAAGAACATGACATTTCTTCCTTATCCGCTTCCCCAGTGAAAACCAGGAAGAGCTGAAATGATGGATGGCATGGGTATTGCTCGTTAAATGAAGCCTTTCCGTCTTGTGATCCTTGGGCGAAAAGTAGTCGCTGGGGTAAACCGCCAACCCGTCCCCTAGCTTCTGAAGCGCATTATTCAGCTTCAAACCATACAGCGCCTGGGTGGCAGAGGTCACCGGATAGACATTGGGTTCTAGATTCAAAGAGCCGTCAGGCAGTATAAAGGGCCTTGTCCTGTAGGCTTTCAGAAGCTCGGAAATCCAGGGGTGGCCTTTTTCAGCGCCAATCACAGCCGTTGACAGGACCGTCGCTGTTTCAAACCCTATAAATGCCCTGTTTTCAAGGAAAGCATCAAGGCTTTTTAAGACCTCCACATCGGTGTCCAGGTAGATGCCGCCATA
>JAOABT010000478.1 GCA_026418215.1 Clostridia bacterium
TTTCGTTTCCTCGCCCTTTTCTTTTTTCTCTTCCTCACCCTTTTTCTTTTTTGTCCTTTTACTTCTTTGGGGCAAGGATGACTTTTCAAGCGGCAATGCATCATGTACCACCAGCGGTTTCAGCGTATCAACAACATTGGCGTATTCTTCAATGGCCTTTCGTCCTGAATCACTGAGATCGTAGACACCCTTAGAAATGTTTACAAACCAGTTGTAGAAATTCTTTTGGAGCGTTGCAGCGGATTTCTCCTTGTCTGCGCCAAGCTCCCTCAGCTTCTTTATGGACAGCGGGCCGTGAACCGACAGGAGATGCGCGATCATGAGGGCATTTTCACGATAGGCTGTAATAAGCTTAACCTTATTGACCCCACCCGTATTGTGGTCCCCATGACGCTTGTCAAATTCCTTAAGCGAGCTCTGCCTCTTCTTTTTAGCCTGAGACCAGCTTTTGGCACGGTCAAAGGGGATAGGCTGAACAACCTCCTCAACCATTGCCGGTTCGGTCTTTGTAGACACGAGCAAAAGCCCTAATTCCAGACGTTTCAAGAGATGCAAGAGCATTCTCCAGCGCTTGGTAAACAAAAGCCGCCCCTTTTTAGGGACAGCAATGTAAACAACTTCAGAGAGCCTTTGACGATCAACAGCCTGCAGGATCACTTCGAGATTGAGCGTCACCTTGAGCTCGACAGATAGCATGGTATCGCCTTTTCGCGCCATGATATCGGTGCCCTTAACCTCTGCCTTGGGATCATAACCCCGCTCCTTGAGCCAATCCCGGACGGGGGCATACAAATCGCTTTCCTTCATGGGAAGAAGTCCTTTACCTTAAGTTATAGTAAAGCAAAAACCTTGTTTTTTTCCATGTCCTCGATGATGGGCGGGTGTAAAAGACCCTTAATCTCCTCTTTGGTCACCCAGGCATACGCACTGTGTTCGGGCGAAAGCCTCACAGCGGAGGAATCAGCCAAGCATTTATAAGTCAGCAAAACCACCTGGCGGTTTGGACTGGTAAGAAAGGTTGAGGCATATAAGAGGCTGTCCACCTTCACGCTAAGGCCAGCCTCCTCCTGAATCTCCCGTATGAGCGAAGCTTCTAAATTCTCCCCGAATTCGACCTTCCCACCCGCAAACTCCCAAGTTCCCGGGCCTACCTCATCGTCATCACTACGTTGGATTACAAGTATTTTGTGCTCATAAAGCACGATGCCCTTTACAGCTACAACCATCTTATTGTCCATAAAATGCATGCCTTCCTTATGACGCGTTACTCTCGGGAAGAGCCAGCTCATCATGGTGATGAATATCCTTGACAAGATTGTGAAGCCATTTATCAGATACCAGTCTGAACAGCCCCAGGACACATTTTACCAGCTCTTCAAGATTGATCATGGCCCTGTCTCTTATACAC
>JAOABT010000483.1 GCA_026418215.1 Clostridia bacterium
GATATGCGCCGCTATCGAAAGCTGCCCGGTACCCAAGGCTATGTGCCCTGCACAGAGGTGCTGCCCAAGGGAACGCCGATGCTTATCAGAACCCTTCAATGCGATATGGATGACCTGGTTTCGGATGACGACATCTACATACTCATTGGCATGAAGGGCGAGGTGAGTCCGATTGCCAGAGAAAAATTTGAAAAAGGCTACAGCGTTTCCGACCAGCCGTTTGAAATCAAGACCGAGTATTTTCCTCATATTCGGAATCTGGCTACCGGCCAGATCATTGACCTCAGAAAATATGCCAGGACGTGCACAGCACGCGGTGAAGTCATGATTTACGCCAAACGTTTGACGCAGACGGTGAAGGTCTTTACCCTCTGGGACAGGGACACCTACATGCTCGGAAAGCCCGGTGACTATCTGGTTATGCGTGAGGATGACAATCAAGATGTCTATACCATCCCCCAGGATATGTTTTCGCTTCTATATGAAGAGGTATAAGACACTTAAGCGCTGCTTACGGTTCGATAAACAGCGTTTTTCTTTCTTCAGGGCTGAGCACACGCCCGTTAAGCTGTTTTTTGGCTTCATCCAGAAGTATTTCCCAGAAGTTGCCAAAGCATTGCCACAAGTATATCATGATCCTTTTTAACAGACAAGTTCATCCCTTTTTGCAGGGTTGCCTCAAAAATTTGAATGGGATATTATACAATAAAGAAAATAGAAAACCTTGGAAGGTGTCCAAATGGATTGGGAGGAATAATAACATGTTAAGAGAGCTTGAAAGTCATTTTGGGGATGAAGTCTCTGACAGCCGCGTGCTTAAATCGGGCTGGGCCGGTGAGATAACGCTGGTCAGCTTAAAAAACACAAATCAAAGAGTCATTATAAAAACCTATGCCAGTGATCGGGAGGGTAAGGCCAATCTGGAACGTGAATGGCAAGGCCTATGCTTTTTAAACGAATGTCATTATCCAGTTCCCAAGCCCTTATGGATCAACAATCAATGTGAAAAGCCCTTTATTGTTATGGAGGCTGTTTCGGGCGGCAATCTCTGGGAGATTTACGAAAAATCAGCAGAGGAAGAACAAAAGAAGCTGATGGAGGGCTTCACAAGGCTCTTCTACGATCTGCACCGCCTAAATCCTTCTATTACAGGGACTGTTACAGAAGGTGGCACCGGAGGTTTTATCAGGCGCGAATTATCGGAGATTCAAGGCTTAATGGAGCAGAATGGCTTTTCTTTTCTTAAGCCAGCCTATGAGTGGCTGGAAATGGGTGCAGCTTCGGTAAAGGATATGGGCCTGTCTATCCTCCACCGTGACTACCACCCCTGGAATGTACTCCGGGACAAAGAGGGAAAGCTGTATGTTATTGACTGGATTTGGGGAATTGGAGATTACCGCTTCGACCTGTTATGGACAACGGCCCTTATGGCCAGAAGCGGCTTTGAGGCTTTTAGCGAAAAGATGCTCAGCATCTATGAAGCGTTTTTAGGCCATGAAATTCCCGATAAAGACTATTTCTTGGCCTTGGCCTCCTTGCGTTGGCTCATGAATGTACTAATCTCCTATAAAACGGGTCAAAATCTCAATGAAGAACGTAAGGAAGAGTTCCGTCAGTTTATTGAGCCTCTGATGGGCAGGGCTCTTGAAACGCTCAACCGTATTACAGGAGGTTTTATGACTTTGGATCAACTTCGGCATACATAACAAATCTGAACGAAAGCACAGCGGGTTTCGATAAACGATGAAAGATGTTACAGCGGCAGTCATTAAAAAGGAGAACCGCATCCTGATTACACAGCGGGCAAACGAGGACAGGCTGTCCCTTCTATGGGAGTTTCCCGGGGGAAAGATTGAAAAGGGAGAGAGCCCGGAGGAGTGCCTCAAGCGGGAAATCCTGGAGGAGCTGAATTTGGTCATTGATGTGGGCGATCCTTTTACCGACAGCATCTACGACTATGGAAGTGGAAAGATTAATCTGATGGCCTATGTCTGCAGCTTGGTTTCAGGAGACTTAAGGCTTAATGTCCATGCAGATTCACTTTGGGTGACCGTTCCAGAGCTTTTGCACCATAAATTCGCCCCGGCCGACGTTCCTATTGTCATCAAGCTCGTTAAGGACTTTATCAGGCAAATTGTTCGCGGACTGGAAGCCATGACGGTTTATCGCAGTCTCCTTGATGACTGTGTGGTCAGCCAGTATTACTGGCTTCTCAAGGTAGCAGAGGCTGGGAGTGTTGCCATAAGCGACTTTCTAAACCTCTACAGTCAGCTTTGCCATGATCTTATGGACATAAAGGAAGCAGGTGCAAGCGAAAGCTTCTCAATGGCGGATTACCTTGCGGACAGGATTCTTTATCTTGAAAATCCCTTAAGCCGTCGCGCCGGAGATGCTGGCCTGCAAGGGCTTCCTGCTTATTTAACAAATGCCGCACGAAAGGATCTCAATGCTTTGTATCAGGCAGCAACGCTACCTGCAGCCGTAATTAAAGGCCTTATGACTCTGTCCATTGAACGTGCGGATGATGCTATAGCATGCCTTAATGACTTACCCGAATGGAGCACGAGTCTTTCAAAAGGCAGTCCTGTTTTACGAGACAGTCAACGCTCAGCCATGTACAGCGGGTCCTGGGGCGAAAGCCTCCAAGAGCTGATACGGTATCACCAAGCCCATGGCTCAGGTCTTTTCGCAAGATACAAAGGCTTTATCTGGGAGCGTGGAGAACAGGGAGGACGGATCAAGGGCATTAGCACGCCTGACCCTGTCCGACTTGAGGATTTTATCGGTTATGAACAGCAGCGTGAGCTTTTAATTGAAAATACCCTTCAACTCTTAAATGGGCAAAGGGCCAATAATGTGTTGCTTTACGGAGGAAGGGGGACAGGCAAATCCTCCAGTGTCAAGGCGTTATTAAACGCCTTTGAAGACAAAGGCCTCCGCATTGTTGAAGTCCCCAAGAACAGCCTCACTGATTTTCCCCAGATTATCCGTTCATTAAAGGATAGGCCTCAAAAATTCATTCTATTTATCGACGACCTGGCCTTTGAGGACAGCGAGGAGCATTATACGGCACTAAAGGCCGTGCTTGAGGGCGGTCTTGAGGTCAGACCCGATAATATGGTCATTTATGCCACATCCAACCGAAGGCATCTCGTTAAGGAGCGCTTCAGCGAGCGTGAAGGCATGCTCAGCGACGGCGATGAGGTTCATGCCGCCGATTCGATGCAGGAGAAGCTGTCATTGGCTGACCGTTTTGGCTTGACCATCACCTTTCCGTCGCCAGTCCAGGAGGAATATCTTAAAATTGTGGAGGGTCTTGCACAGCAGGAAGGGCTTGATTTGCCCAGGGAAGAGCTGCGAAGAGAAGCCATCCGCTGGGAAATGCGCTATAATGGACGTTCTCCGAGAACTGCGCGGCAGTTTTTGACCTGGCTTGAGGGAAAGCACAAGCTTACGGAGTGAATGCCCTTCCGGTTATGATTGACAAATAATTCGCATAAGCAGTTTTGACAAGTAACTGGATAGCCAGCTTTGTCAAGAAGTTACCATTAGCACCTTATTTTTCTTGATTTTTTCCATTCTTTCTTGCTCAGACCTTTCTTATAGTTTGAAGCTTAAGGGAAATACTAGGGCTGAAAGCTTTTAAGAAGGGAGACATTGTCTTGGAGTTATTCAGGAGCCGCAAGCTCGTCGAAACGAAGGATGGCTACGATCTGATCCTTTATATTGATACCAAAATGAATGACGTTGAATTCGCCTGCGAGTTCGGAAAAATAGATGGTGACAACAAGAAAAGGCTCAATCAGAATTTTGCGGACTATGTCAGAGCAAAATATCCCAGCGTCAAGATCAACACCGTCAGAATCATGGCAGGGTCGGTCGTCATTGCGACCTTTCTCATGACAGGACCCGTCACGGCGTCAGCCGCGGAGCTTTCCGCCACGGCGCCCACAACCCAGACCCAGAGCGCTTATGACTATAATGTTAAAGTATCTTTAAACGGAACGCTGCAGACCTTCCAAAATAAGCCCTATATCTACAATAACACCACCTATGTTCCTCTCTACGAGTTTAGTAAATTCATTGGCGCGAGTGTTTGGTGGAATACCACTACCGATACTGCCGGTATCAACAAGAACGACACGAGCATTGCTTTTGTCCAGGGCTCAGCTGTGGCACGCGTCAATGGAATGCGTGTGAATATGCCGCCCTCCATGATTGTCAACAAAATTACCTATGCACCCCTGCGCTTCATTGCGGAAAATCTGGGATATAGTGTTTCCATGAACAGCGCCACTCATACGGTCAATATATCAAATGGACAGCAGGGAGACCGATATACAGTCATGGCAGGGGATACACTCTGGAAGATATCACAGAAATTCGGTGTTTCGGTGGATAGTCTTAAAACAGCCAATAAGCTTACGTCCGATATGATCTTTGCGGGACAGCTTTTAATTATTCCTGCGGTTTCAACCCCTCAGCCTGCTCCGGCTCCAGCACCGGCTCCGGCTCCCGCACCTACTCCGGCACCGATAACCGATCTTTCGTGGCCTTCAGTGACCTACATCGTCCAGCCCGGAGATACTGCCACGTCCATATCGGCTAAAACCGGCGTACCCGCGGCGGATATCATGCGCTACAATTATATGTCACCAACGCAGTGGTTCGATGCAGGCGATAAGATTGCGATTTCCGGGTATGCACCACGAGCTTATAGCGTCACACCAGGGGAAGCAGCGGCGCCGGCCCGTCTCGGAACGCTGGTGGACTGGGTTTATGAGGGGCAATACCTTGTGAAGCGCAACGATACCTTTACCATTGTTGATGTAGACACAGGCCAGCAATTCAAGGCCAAGATGATCGGAGGCTATAATCACATCGACATTGAAACGCTGACTGCTGCCGATACCACCATCATGAAGGCTATTTTCGGCACTTGGCAATGGTCCCCGAGGGCTGCTGTCATCTTTATCAATGGCATGAATCTGGCCGCGTCGCTATCGGGTATGCCCCACGGTGTGGATACCGTTACTGATAATGGTGTCAACGGCCATTTCGACCTTTATATGTATCACAGCTCGCCTCACAGCGGCGAAACCTCTACGGTCTATGTGCAGCAGCACGAAAACATGGTGCTGAAGGCCGCCGGGCAATAAGAGTACAAAATATAGGTTCTAAAGCTTTGTAAAAGCTGCCTTTTATAATTTTTCTCATGCAGGAGTAAGCATTACGTTCACGATTGAGCATGTGGAAAAGGAAGGCGGCTTTTTCACTTTTTTGCGGCTCTTAAAAAAGTCGAAAAACATTTGATAAAAAGCATTGACATTCCTTGGGACACATAGTATGATACTAATAACCAAACTAAACAGATAAGTTTACTAATATAAAGTTAAGCGAAGGGTGAGTAGGAAAGTACTCCTTTTATATTCATCAAATTCCAACTAAACAGATAGGTAAACTTACCAATTTGAAATGGGGACTTTGTATGGCCCAAAAAGAGGAGACCTTTAAGCAAAAAGAGCCATTTTCACAAGAAGAAATTAAAAAACTCTGTGAGTTAGCTGCATCCATGAGATTTGGCTCCATTACACTGGTTTTTCAGGACGGAAGGCTCATTCAGATTGAGAAGAACGAGAAAATGCGTTTAATATGATCTAAACAGTATAGCGTAGGTTGACTAGATTGACTAGAGACTAAGGACTAACCCATTAAGGGTTAAGAACCTGGTCTCTTTTTTGTTCTTCGGAAAGGATAGCTATGGGAACATGTGTCCAGCAAACAACGGAATTGAATTTCGAGCATCTGGTTAAAAAGCACCCCTGCTTCGGAGGCGAAGCCCATTTTAAGTTCGGGCGCATTCATCTGCCTGTGAGCCCCAGCTGCAATATACAGTGCAATTTCTGTAAAAGAAGCCTCAACAAACATGAGAAGAGACCGGGCGTGGCGCAGGAGCTTTTATCGCCGGAAAAAGCTTTGGAGCTTGTTGATAAGGCCCTGGAGCTTTGCCCTGAGATCACTGTGGTAGGGATTGCCGGCCCCGGGGATACCCTGGCAACGGATCATGCGCTCAAGACCTTCGAGCTTATTTATAAGCACCACCCTGAGCTGATCAATTGCTTAAGCACCAATGGCCTGCTGCTCAAGGAAAAAGCAAAGCGAGCCATCAGTGCCGGGGTCAAAACCATTACCGTAACTGTGAATGCCGTAGATGCCGAAATTCTCAGTCTCATTTGTTCCGGAATCCTCTATGAAGGCTTCTATATTCCGGGGAGGGATGGGGCTCAAATCCTCATCCAGCGGCAATTAGAGGGTATTCGGGAAGCAAGCCGCCTTGGCGCGGTTGTCAAAGTAAATACGGTACTTATTCCGGGCATCAATGATGCACATATCAAGGAAATCGCCAGAGTAACAGTCGAGGCAGGTGCTTCCATAATGAATATCATTCCCTTAATTCCACAGCATCAGATGGCCGATATCCCTCCG
>JAOABT010000512.1 GCA_026418215.1 Clostridia bacterium
TCGGAGATGTGTATAAGAGACAGGGGTAATATTGAAATACTAATCGCCACCGATGTGGCGGCCAGAGGCATCGACGTCGACAATGTTGAGGCTGTCTTTAATTACGATGTTCCAAACGACGAGGAGTATTACGTCCATCGTATCGGACGAACAGGACGCGCAGGCAAAACGGGCAAAGCCTTTACCTTTGTGACCGGGCGTGAGGCTGTTAAGCTTAAGGAAATTCAGCGCTTCACAAAGTCCACCATTGTTCCCATGAAGCCCCCGGCCATGTTAGACATCGAAGAGAAGCAGATAGCCAACGTGCTGGCCTCCATTAAAGAAACCTTTCTTATGGGCCAGCACTTAAGTTACGTTCACTATGTCGAGGAAATGCTGGAGGAGCTCGACCTTCAAACGGAGGGAAACGGCCCTGTGACGACACTCGAAATTGCTGCTGCACTTTTGAAGCAAGCTCTTAAAAAGGCGGCATCACCGGAACAGAATTTGAACAGGCCCATGGAGAGACCCAGGCAGAGAGATGGCTACAGAGGACAGGGCGGACCGAGAAAAGATGGTCCAAGGCCAAGAAAAGAGGGCTTCCGGAGTAATAGGACACCTGGTAAGGACGAGCAGCGTGGCCTTGGTGGAGCCAGGAAAGAAGGCTTCCGCAGTAAAAGCGCCTCCTCCGGCAAAGGCAAGTGGGACTACAAGTAAAATCAGTTAATGGCTTGTTTCTTAACCTCCTAAGCTGCAAAGATACAAGCTGCATTTCCATTAACACCGTATAACATTAAGTGCTGTAACCTTCTGCCAAAAATCTTTCGACTTTTGCGCAGAAGGTTAGGGCGGCGCAATTCTATAAGCAAATAGACCATTTTCGATCTTTATGGAAATTGTCTTTAATCATCAGATCTGGCGATATAAAAAGCCGGTCGTTTACCGCCGTGGCTAGTCAAGGAGGCTTAAAATCTGGTATAAATAGATTATAAGCCTAAAGGGGGTAATACTTGTGAATGAAAAACGGAAAACGGCAGTCATCTATCGTACCATGTATGGAAGCTCAAAAAAGTATGCGGAATGGATAGCCCAGGAAGTGCAAGGCGACTTATTCGATGGAGCGAAATTCAACCCAAAGGATTTTGATCGTTATGACACAGTGGTGTTTGGCGGTTCTCTTTATGCTGTGGGAATCCTGGGGTTTGATCTGATTAAGAATAACTTTGAACGGTTAAAAAGTAAAAAGGTTATTGTTTACACGGTCGGCGCCTCACCTGCTTATCCTGAGGCTGTTGAAAGCGTGCGTCAAAGCAACTTCAGCGAAGAAATGAAAAAGACCGTACACTATTTTCACCTGAGGGGCGGCTTTGACTACAAGCGCCTGAACCTGGTTCACAAGGTCATGATGCTTTTACTTAAGCGGCGGATCAAAAAGAAAAAGCCTGAGGTAAGAAATCGTGATGAAATCGGCATGCTTGCAAGCTATGACAAGCCCATGGACTGGACAAGTAAAAAGGCCATTGCTCCTATCGTGGATTGCATCCTTAAATAGGGCAGGGTATAAAAAGGGAAGAATACTTTGTCTAAAATTAAAGGAATAATCGCACGTGGACAGGTCTCTTGAAAGGCCTGTCCTTTTTGTTGCGTTCATATGGTGTGTCATGGATACAATTGGCTATTGATTCGCTACGAAGATATTTGAAATCCGCACAGCAAGGCAGCGGGTTTTTTTACTGTATGTTTTTCTTTTAATAGTAATAGATTAATCAGACCGATTGCATTGACATTACAAGGGACACTGTTATAATAAAATAAAAAATATCGGATTAGTCGTGAATACATATTATGCAGATAAAGGATGGATACCATGAGTCAAGCAGAAGCTTATGAAAAACTGGATAAATTGAAAACCATGCTAAAAGACCTCGGGAAGGTTGCTATTGCCTTTTCAGGCGGTGTGGACAGCACTTTTCTTTTAAAGGTGGCCAGCGAAGTGCTGGGTGACAATGTCATCGCTGTAACAGCGCGTTCCTCCACCTATCCTGAAAGGGAATACCGTGAGGCCTGCCAATATGCCAAGGAATTTGGCGTCAAGCATATTGTTATTGAATCCGAAGAGCTTGAGATTGAAGGCTTCGCCGAAAATCCCGTAAACCGCTGCTATTTCTGTAAGAATGAGCTCTTTACCAAGGTTTTAGAGGTTGGCCTCCAATATGGTATTCCGCATGTCCTCGATGGCTGTAACCGGGATGATCTGGGCGATTACAGACCCGGCATGCAGGCGGCTCGTGAAATTGGCGTACACAGCCCCTTAAAGGAAATCGGCATGACTAAGGACGATATCCGTCTGCTTTCCAGGGACATGGGTCTTGCAACCTGGGATAAACAGGCCTTTGCATGCCTTTCTTCAAGATTTCCCTACCACCAGAAGATCACCAAGGAAAAGCTGGAAATGGTGGATAAAGCCGAGCAGTATCTCCTGGATCTTGGTTTTAGAAACGTCAGAGTGCGCCATCATGGCGACATTGCGCGCATTGAGGTTGCAACACACGAGCGTGAGAAATTCTTTACAACCGAAATGATGGACCAGGTGGCGGCCCGCTTTAAGGAAATCGGCTTTACCTATACCGCACTGGATTTGCGGGGCTATCGCACAGGCAGCATGAACGAGGGACTCAAAAAGGAGTGACCTTTTATGGATATCAAAAGCAAAGTGGTTCATGGAAGCAAGGGCTATGATCCGGCCACCGGCTCTATAAGCTTTCCAATTTATCAGAGTGCAACCTTCCGGCATCCGGGTCTTAATCAGACCACGGGCTATGATTATTCCCGCTTGCAGAATCCCACGCGTGAAGAACTGGAGAATACTCTGGCGGCACTAGAAAACGGGAAAGCCGGGTTTGCCTTTACAAGCGGCATGGCGGCTATTACCTCAATGATGGAGCTGTTTAAAAGCGGAGATCATTTTATGGTGACCGATGACCTCTATGGGGGAACCTATCGTTTGTTTGAAGAGCTCTTGGTAAAACGGGGCATGACCTTCACCTATGTGGACACCCGTGATTTCAGTCAGATAGAAAAAGCGCTGAAGGACGAAACCAGGGCCATTTTTATAGAGTCACCCTCCAATCCCATGATGAAGGTGGCCGATATCAAGGCCATTGCGGATTTGGCCAAGAGCAGGGGTATGCTTCTTATCGTCGATAATACCTTCCTGACTCCGCTCTATCAAAGACCTCTGGAGCTTGGAGCGGATGTCGTGGTGCATAGCGGAACTAAATATCTGGGCGGACATAATGACACCCTTGCAGGTTTTTTAGTTATGAACAGCCCGGAGCTGATCGAGCGCATGAAGCTTATTCAGAAGACCACAGGTGCCAGTTTACCACCCTTCGACAGCTGGCTTATACTCCGGGGTATTAAAACCCTGTCTGTCAGGATGCAGCGGCAAAGCGAAAATGCGCTTGCCATAGCCCATTGGCTAAAAAAGCATCCGCTGGTCGATAAGGTCTATTATGTCGGGCTTCCCGAGCACGAGGGCCACGATGTCTCAATAAAACAGGCTGCAGGCTTTGGTGCCATGATCTCTTTTACGGTTATAGAAGAACGCCTTGTCGAGAGGATTCTGGGAAAGGTCAAGCTCATCGCCTTTGCGGAGAGCCTTGGCGGAGTGGAAAGCCTCATCACCTATCCGGTTCTTCAAACTCACGCGGCCATTCCTAAGGAAATCCGGGATAGAATCGGAGTTAATGAGCGCCTTCTTCGGCTGTCCGTTGGCATTGAGGATGTCCAAGATTTAATAGGCGACCTGGAACAGGCATTAAGGGATTAATACCACAAAAGTTTGATTAGGTTAAGCGTGCCGCACGAAAAAGAGCCAAACAAAGAAAAAAGATCAAGGTCACACTATATGTACCTTATTAGAAACCGGCGTATATGCCGTTAAGGGGGCTGACCATGAAATTTGGAACAAAGCTAGTCCATGAGCAAGCCATAGATCAACAGACCGGAGCGCTGAGCATCCCCATTTATCAGGTATCGACCTATCATCAGGCCGATATCGATAATCCTCCCGAGTTTGATTACTCGCGTTCGGGAAATCCGACAAGGAAGGCCCTTGAGGAGATCGCAGCAAAGCTTGAAGGCGGTGATAAGGCCTTTGCCTTTGCATCGGGTATGGCGGCAACCTCTTCGGTGCTGTCCATCTTTTCAGCGGGCGATCATATTGTTATTTGTGAGGATGTATATGGTGGAACCTTCCGAATCTCCAACGGCCTGTTCCGCAGGCTGGGAGTTGAAATCACCTTTGTGGATGCCGGCAAGACCGAGGAAATAAAAAAGGCTGTGAAAGCCAACACCAAGGCCATTTTTCTAGAAACACCGTCCAATCCTCTTTTAAAGATTACCGATCTTAAAGCTGCTATTGGGTTTGCCAAAGAAAAGGACTTGCTGGTCATAGTTGATAACACCTTCATGTCGCCCTACCTTCAAAGGCCTTTAGAGTTGGGTGCCGATATCGTTATTCACAGTGCCACTAAGTTTATTGGAGGACATAGTGATGTGGTTGGCGGGCTGGTTGTTGTAAAGGGGAAAGACCTCGCGCACAAGGTCTATTATGTACAAAACGGTTTTGGAGCCATTCTCGGGCCTCAGGATTGCTGGCTTTTGATGAGAGGGCTTAAAACTCTGAAAATAAGAATGGATGTTCAGCAGAAGAATGCGGAGAAGCTTGCGCAGTGGCTTTTAGAGCAGCCTGAAGTCGAGCAGGTCTTCTATCCCGGCCTTCCCGACCACCCGGGGCGTTCCGTTCATTTGTCTCAAGCCGATGGCCCCGGTGCTGTGCTTTCCTTTAAAACCAGAACGGTAGAGCAGGCAAGAAACTGGATGAAGAACGTCAAGCTGGCGGCTGTCGCTGTGAGCCTCGGCGGCGTTGAGACCATTGCCTCGTACCCCGTCAAGATGTCCCATGCCTCCATGCCCTTGAAAGAGCGCGAAAGGCTCGGTATCACCGACAACCTCATCCGTGTATCTCTCGGCATAGAGGAATTTGATGATCTTACGGAGGATTTTGGCAGGGCCTTTCGAAATGAATGATACTTCTGGCAATTGTAAAGGACAAGTGACAAGCCTGATGCATACCATGGTTATAGAATGATTCCTTTGAAGGGAGATATATTATGCATCAGGATTGGAGCGTATTAGCCAACCTGCCGCTTGCTTCAGGGGCAGAGCAAGAGTATGCGTATTCGCAGAATTTCAATATGCCAGCAGCACCAACAGACGATTATCGGGATTTTCCGGGCATCTCGCAGCCCATGCAACCCACGCAGCCGATGCAGACCTCAACCCCGACAAGTCCCATTTCGCAAATGACAACAGATGACATCTATACCTATCCCCAGAATTTGCAGGGAGCCCTCAAACTGATTGAAGATGCGGTTGCAGCTGAAAACGAGGACCGCCTTTTCTATCAGTATCTCATTGATCAGGCACCGACCGAGGAGGAAAAGGAGATCATAAGGGGAATCCGTGAAAACGAAATCACCCACTATTCCCTTTTCAGGCAAATTTACAGCCAACTGACAGGCAAAATGCTGCCCCCCGGAGCGCAGCAGCCCGTTTCTGCACCTGTCTCCTATTGTGAAGGCCTAAAAAAGGCGATCCGCGGAGAACAGAATGCCGTCATCAAATACCGTCAGATATTGTTCGCACTTCAGAACCGCGTCCACATCAATATGCTGACTGAAATCATCACCGATGAAATCCGCCATGGCAGCCTATATAACTACATCTATGCTAAGAATGGCTGCAAAGCCTGAAATATGCTGTGATTAGAGCCTTAAGGATATATTTAAGCCGGGCAAGCAATAGATAGGGTTGAACGCAATCCTATCTATTTTTTATCAGCAAAAGGCCATTCATACGGAAAACGAATCAAAACAAGCAGCTTACCTTAATAAGAAGCAGGGAATGTAGGCGTAGTATTGGCGTTTCTAGCGACATGGTATAGAATGACATGAGGGTGCCAAAAGCCAGAGTTTAAGGAGGAGCTTTAAGCATGCAAAAAGTGAGACTGGTATGCTTCGATTTGGATGATACGCTTATTAGGGAGATTCACTCCGTCATGCTGCCGTGCATTTTAAACGGAAAAGAAAACGAACACGCCCGGATACAAGAGCAGGAAGAAAAGGGGCTTTTGGATTACATAAAAGCAGATTATATGCGGGCGGAATTGCTTTTAGGACTCCAAGAGAGCAAGCTGGAGCAATCCTTCTTAACCATAGCCAAGCCTTTGAAAAATATAGCAGCTGTTGTTGAGGATTTACATAAGCATAAAATTAACGTAATTGTGGTTACGGTCGGCCCCAGACAAGTGGCCAGGGTTGTCAGCCAGCTTTGGGGCTTCGATGGCTACTACGGAAGTGATTACGAAGTGGTCAACGGCGTCTTTACGGGCAAAATCCTGCACTATGTAAGCGCAGAACATAAAATAGACTGCTTGAAGGACTATTGCACAAAAAACGGCATCAGACCCGAGGAATGCGTAGCGGTGGGTGACGGCTCAACGGATATTCCGCTGTTTGAGTATTGCGGAAGGTCTATAGCTCTGAACAGCTCACCAAAGGTCCGGCAGAAGGCCACGTTTTCTGTTGACACCGATGATCTTGAAGCTATTCTGCCATATGTCTTATGAGTTCATAAGCTGTGGTGGTTAAGCTGAACGCTCAAGGGTTTGAACACCAAATGGATTGCATTAAGAATGTCATAGGGTTTCCGCTTTTACATTTCTTTCAACTATTAAAGGTCTAGTCTTTAAGAACACTAACTTCATAATGCTTATCCAACTAAAAGCTCTGATATAAAAGTGAAGAGTAAAAAAATCAAGGGCAGATTGAACCCTTTGTCAAAAATACCGTCTAATCAGGTGAGAAAAATAAAGGAGATGTGCCAGTATGAAAAAAGCAATTGGAGTTATAATGGCCCTTGTCATGGTGATATCAGCTTTTACGGTATATGCAGCGGCGTCCGGTTTACCTGAACCAGAAGTAGAGGTTAAAGGCGAGAGTGTCGCTCTGAAAGCACCCCCCCTGATTGAGAAGGGGCGTATGCTTGTGCCCTTAAATGGCGTTTTTGAAAAGCTCCATGCTGAAGTAGCTTTCGACAAGGCTACCAACAAGATTTCAATAGAGGACAAATATACGACGGTAGTGCTAACCCTCGATGATGCGCAGGCCTTGGTCTATAAAAAATTCGACTTTACCGGTCTTCCTTTGAAGGCAAGTCTCGAGGTTGCTCCCAGACTTGTTGACGGACAGGTCTATATTCCGCTTCGCTTTGTGGCTGAAAGCCTCGGCTTGACGGTTGAATGGAATGCCAAGACAAGGACAGCATCACTCAAAAACGCAAATGATGTCACTCCGGTTGAAAGTACCGTAGAATACAAGGTTATCACCGAAGCTGATATTCAGAATAATGCAAGATTGACCCAGTGGTACCAGAAGAATGCCAAAATTAAGGGTATTTCCTATAACACCATCGAACAAACGACGTATGTGCTCATAAGCGCCGGAGAGAAGCCCACCGGCGGCTATAGTCTGGACATTGAAAGCATAACCATGGTAACGCCGGGTTCTCTCTATGTGACGGCAAAGCTCAACAAGCCTGCACCGGATGCTATGGTTACGATGGCGCTCACCTACCCGAATCTGCTGATCAAGCTTGAAAACACGGCAATCGACAAGGTTGATGGGGATATACAAGAGTAGGATTATCCTGAATATCGTTTTCTTGAAGCTTTAGGCCTGCCTGATTTCGGCAGGCTTATACTTTTTATTTGAGCTTTTTGCAGGAAACGCTATAATAAGAAGAGAAGCATTATTTGTAGATAAGGACTGAAGATACATGCAGAAGAACTTATGCGATTGCGGCATATGTGAGCATAAACTTTGCGCTGAGCGCGTCACCATTTTTTCCTCATTGGACAATCAGGAGCTTTCAAAGGTTGTAAGCTTGATCATGCATCGAGAATACCACAAGGGTGAGATTGTGGTTTTTGAAGGCGAGGCTCTGGACAGCCTTGTCATCATCAACGAGGGGCAGGTCAAGGCCTTCAGGACTACTCAAGACGGGCGTGAGCAGATTCTTCACATCTTTTCCGAGGGCGATTTCTTTGGTGAAAGAAACCTCCTGAGAGATCATACCTCCCCTTACAGTGTGGAGGCCCTGGACAGGACGCATATCTGCTTGATTCACAAGCGTGACTTCCAGCAGCTTGTGCGGGATTACCCCGATATTGCCGTCAAGATCATGGAGGTTCTGTGTGAAAGGCTTGACCGCCTTGAAAACACGATTGAGGCCATGGGAACTCGAACCGTGGAAGCACGTGTGAGCGCAGTGCTTCTTGAATTTGCCGAGAAATATGGAACCGACCACTGCAAGGGAACTCTCATCTCCCTGCCCCTTAACCGGGAAGGAATTGCCCAGTATATCGGGCTTACCCGTGAAACCGTAAGCCGTAAAATGAGTCAGCTTCAAGATGAGGGCATCATACAGATGATAGGAAACAAAAAGGTCCTGGTCCTTGATCGGCCGGCTCTGGAAAAATCCATACAATAAAGCTTATGTGATAGCTTGATAAAGAGGTCAAAGGTGAGGAGCCCTCAAATAACGGCTATATCAGGTTTGACGCAGGGCTTTTGACCCCGAATGAAATCAACGCTCTACTCAACACGCTTCCGCTAGCTATCGGGAGAATAAAGGCTTTTTCTGAATAAAGGGTTTTTGGAGCTATCAGGAGAATAAAGGCTTTGTCTGAATAAAGGGTCTTTGATAGAGAGGTGCTGCGGCATACCCAGGATAACCTAGGTGTGCCGTTTTTATATGCCTTTCAAAGCTTCTGTCGTTCCGGCATTAATTCTTTCTTTCAGTAATAGTCAAGCACAGTTACTCAATAGATGTTAGCAATATTAAATGTTTTACTGAATGTTTGCGAAATTAGCAAACATGATTAAAAAACGTATTGACTAGTCAGAAGCTTCTGCATAGAATAGTAATATAACTTATTACAAATATTAATTATGTTAGTGGAGTGAACAAACACGATGGCAATTAGTCAATATCTCGATTCCGAAGGGCGTGTTAAAACCTGGCCCTCGAAGCACGAGCAAAAGATGAGTATCAGGCGCACTATCGCTTCTAAGTTTGAGCATGGCAGGTTCTATACCGAGAAGGAAGTGAACGCCCTCATTAACGAATGGCATAGCTTCAACGATTATTTCCTCTTAAGGCGAGAGCTTGTTAACTATGGATTCCTTGAAAGAACCAGGAGCGGCTCACAGTACTGGAAAGGGGACATTTCTCCCGAAAAGGCACTTGAAACTGAGACGTTGATAATCAGAACGGCCGTACCCGATGACGCCGAGGCTCTAAAGAAAATCTACATGTCCTGCGCGTACATGGCTGAATGTACGGGTCAAAAGCATGATGAGACTGACATTGATCATTCCATTTCTGAGGGTGAATTGCCACCGGATGGGCACAAAGAATTCTATAGGTTTAAAGCCATTGTTGAAAAGCAAACAGGGTATATCGTGGGCATATTGGAATATTATCTTG
Source organism: Clostridia bacterium (assembly GCA_026418215.1). Classification (GTDB taxonomy): domain Bacteria; phylum Bacillota; class Clostridia; order DSM-8532; family DSM-8532; genus DTU059. Next base: position 9,595 of record JAOABT010000512.1, read on the forward strand.
G
>JAOABT010000544.1 GCA_026418215.1 Clostridia bacterium
ATTCGTTCTTAAGGCGATATTCCAAAACCTCAAACTGGAGGACACCGACTGCACCAATGATAAATTCCTCTACACCGATGTCGGGCTGTTTGAAAATCTGGATGGCACCTTCTTCGGAAAGCTGCGTGATACCTTTTAAAAATTGCTTACGCTTCATGGTATCCTTGGCTGCGATACGTGCAAAATGCTCCGAAGGGAAAGAAGGAATGCCTTTAAAACTCAAATTGCCGTTGGCGCTTAAGGTATCACCAATACGGAAGATACCGGGATCAAACAAGCCCACAATGTCACCGGGGAAAGCCGTCTCGACGATTTCACGCTCTTGGGCCATGAACTGCTGGGGCTGAGCAAGACGGATCGGTTTACCGGTACTGCTGTGAATGACCTGCATACCACGTTCAAAAACACCTGAGCAAATGCGCAGGAAAGCAATTCTGTCACGATGGCTAGGGTTCATGTTGGCCTGAATCTTGAAGATAAAGCCTGTGAAATCCTCACTTTGAGATTCTACAATGGCCTCCTCAAAGGCTCTTTCGGAAGGAGGTGGGGACATCCTCAAGAAGTCCTCTAAAAACGGCTCTACGCCAAAGTTTGTCATAGCGCTACCAAAAAAGATGGGGGTAAGCTCACCCTTTAATACCTTTTTGAGGTCAAATTCATCTCCGGCCATGTCGAGGAGCTCGATTTCTTCAACAAGCCTGGAATAGTAAGGTTCACCCAAAAGCTCCTTGAAGACAGGATCATCGACACCGCCTTTATTTGAATGAACAATGGCCTGTCCGTGGCTGTTGTCGTTAGTAAAGAGCTCTATTTGCCTAAGCTGTCTGTTATAGACACCCTTGAAATCACCATCAGTGCCGATAGGCCAGTTAATGGGATAGGAACGGATGCCTAAAACATCCTCAATCTCCTGCATTAAAGAGATAGGGTCCTTGCTGGCGCGGTCCATCTTGTTAACAAAGGTAAAGATGGGAATACCGCGCATTTTACAAACGTGGAAGAGCTTAATGGTTTGGGCCTCAACGCCCTTGGCACCGTCTATAAGCATAACGGCGCTGTCGGCCGCAACAAGCGTACGGTAGGTGTCTTCGCTAAAGTCCTGGTGACCGGGGGTATCCAATATGTTAATGCAAAAACCTTCATAATTAAACTGCATAACGCTGGAGGTAACCGAGATACCGCGCTGCTTTTCTA
>JAOABT010000578.1 GCA_026418215.1 Clostridia bacterium
GGCTCGGAGATGTGTATAAGAGACAGATATATACAGTCCCCCCGGTGGGCAGCTGTAGGGCGTTCAAAAGCCTTGCAAAGGTAGATTTCCCCGAGCCGTTCCTGCCAATTACAACAACAAACTGGCCCCTCTCGATGGAAACGGTTATTCCCTTGACAGCCCTAACACCCTCCTGGCCCTCGCTGTGGGCCCTGTACGTGTATTCCACATCTATCGTTTTTATAATTTCGTCATGCATAGGGGCATCTTCTTCCTTGTTCCCGACAACCTTCATGGTATCAGGCATAATGTCCAAACAAAATACTGAAAAGTTAAATAAAAATAGAAGCGCCGGGCTTTTATTTCTATTTAACTTTATTCTTCACAGTAAACTTTTAGATATAAAACAAGGGATTAAGCCGTTAACCTAATCCCGTTCTTCAACCCATTTAAACTGTTTTTACAGAAGTTCCAGCCTTACTACTTCAGCTGCGTCGCCTCTTCTTGCACCAAGCTTGTATATCCTGGTGTATCCACCATTCTTATCCTTGTACTTGGGTGCTATTTCATTGAACAGCTTGTCGGCGATATTTAAGTTGTTGCCTTCGGCATCCTTAACCCTGTACAGCCAGTTGATGGCCTGACGCCTTGCCTGTAGCCTTGAAGGGTTATCAACGGTTACCATATCGGTCTTTTCTTCTCTTTCAACAACCTTGTACTTCCTTCCGTTCTTGGAAGTTACATCCTTCAGTATCTTTCTGCCTTCGCTGTCAAGCTTTGCAGCGCTGACCTTAACCTGCTTGGATGTGAAGTTGTCAGCCTCTTTTACGGCAATAGTTATAAGCTTTTCGGCTATACTCTTAACTTCCTTGGCCCTTGCCTCGGTAGTTTCTATCTTACCGTTCTGTAACAAAGAAGTAACAAGGCCCTTAAGCATTGCTTTTCTCTGGTCAGTAGCGCGTCCCAATTTCCTTTGTCCTGGCATCGTTTATACCTCCTTACCCACAATGAAAATGGCGGGAGTTCAGCAATCTCCATCAGCTGAGAGGCTTGTGACCTCATCAATCATCTGCTGCCCCGGGCATCTTCACGGATTTTTTTATAATCATTAGCGCATCCGCGCATTTCCCACACGGAGTGGGGTACTGCATCAGTCTTCTGAAGGAGCTAATGCGAGTCCCAGAGCGTGAAGCTTCTGGAGAACCTCCTCAAGAGACTTCCTTCCAAGGTTCCTGACCTTCATCATGTCCTCTTCGGTCCTGTTGGTCAGATCCTCTACTGTGTTTATGCCTGCTCTCTTCAAACAGTTGTATGATCTTACGGACAGGTCCAGCTCCTCGATGGTCATTTCCAAAACCTTTTCCTTCTTGGTTTCTTCCTTCTCGACCATTATCTCGGTGTGCTTCGCATGATCCGACAAATCTACAAACAGGTTCAAGTGCTCGCTCAATATCTTAGCGCCAAGGCTTATGGCTTCATCGGGTTTGATGCTTCCATTGGTCCAGACTTCCAGTGTCAGCTTATCGTAGTCTGTAACCTGGCCTACACGGGTGTTTTCAACTGTATAGTTTACCTTCAACACCGGTGTGTATATGGAATCAACCGGAATTACGCCTATAGGCTGGCCCGCATGCTTGTTCTTCTCTGCAGGGATATATCCGCGGCCCTTGTTCAGCGTCAGCTCCATGTAGAGCCTGTGGTCGCCGTTGAGGGTAGCTATGTGATGGCCGGGGTTCAGTATCTCTACATCCGCATCAACCTTTATATCACCAGCTGTTACCGGTCCTTCACCTTCTGCATCGATATAGACAATCTTGGGACCGTCACTGTGAAGCTTCAGCGATAATCCTTTTATGTTAAGGATTATCTCGGTGACATCTTCTACAACGCCCGGTATTGTTGAAAACTCATGGAGAACGCTATCCACCTTGATAGATGTTACAGCCACGCCCGGCAGTGATGAGAGGAGTATACGGCGCAGAGAGTTTCCAAGGGTGATACCGTAGCCTCTCTCAAGAGGTTCAACAACAAATTTCCCGTAAGTATTGTCTTCACTTAAAGCAACGCATTCAATCTTAGGCTTTTCTATTTCTATCACTAAGAACCCTCCTTTGATAAACTTTTCTCTTTTTTGAGGGCAACTGATTCATAGTACTTCATAACTAATATAACATAAAATAAAACTCTTTTGTCCTTTATTATTTGAAGCTTCAGTTGCTGCACCGGACAGGCGCATTTTAACCAAGATGCATTTATTACTTGGAGTACAATTCTACTATAAGGTGTTCCCTTATCGGTATGTCGATGTCTTCTCTTGCGGGAAGAGCTACAACCTTACCATTGAGGTTTTCAGCATCGAACTCAAGCCACTTCGGAACTACTCTGCCTGCAGCTTCCCTGACAGCCTTGATCTTGGGTGAGCTCTTGCTCTTATCTCTTACTGATATAGCGTCTCCTACCTTTACTATATAGGAAGGGATATTAACCTTCTGTCCGTTTACAGTGAAGTGTCCGTGCCTTACAAGCTGCCTTGCTTCAGGCCTTGAACCGGCGAGACCCATTCTGTATATTACATTGTCCATCCTTGTCTCGAGAACCTGAAGAAGGTTTTCGCCAGTGATGCCCTTCTTGGATGAAGCTATTTCAAAGTACTTCCTGAACTGGCTCTCCAGAACACCATAGAACCTTCTTGCCTTCTGCTTCTCACGGAGCTGAACACCGTATTCTGACAATTTCTTTTTCTGCTGACCGTGCTGACCGGGAGCATACGCCCTTCTCTGAACGGCACATTTATTTGTATAGCATCTTTCGCCTTTTAAGAAAAGCTTTTCACCTTCTCTACGGCAAAGTCTGCATGATGCATCTGTATATCTTGCCATCTAGTTTTCACACCTCCATATTTCTAAATTGACAATTAATAATTGAGAATTGAAAATTATTTCTCAATAATAGTTCAACAGCTCCAAGCATGTCATCGTCAATTTTCAATTTTACATTCTCAATTGAATTATACCCTTCTCCTCTTAGGCGGCCTGCAGCCGTTGTGAGGAATGGGAGTTACGTCTTTTATAAGGCTTACTTCGAGGCCGGCAGCCTGAAGAGCTCTTATAGCAGCTTCTCTACCTGCACCGGGACCCTTAACATATACTTCAACAGTCTTAAGTCCGTGCTCCATAGCAGCTTTGGAAGCAGTTTCAGCAGCCGTCTGAGCTGCAAAGGGAGTGCTCTTACGTGAGCCCCTGAAACCCAAACCGCCAGCGCTTGCCCATGACAGGGCATTACCAGCTGTATCGGTTATGGTTACTATGGTATTATTGAAAGTCGAACGTATGTGAGCTGCACCACGTTCAATATTTTTACGCTCTCTTCTTTTTCTGGTGGTTCTCTTAGCACCTGCTTTGGTTGCCATTAAAACGCCTACCTCCTTTAACTAACTATTTCTTTCTCTGCACGCCTACAGTCTTCTTGGGACCTTTTCTCGTCCTGGCGTTTGTCTTAGTACGCTGTCCTCTCAAAGGAAGACCCATTCTGTGCCTTCTTCCCCTATAGCAGCCTATTTCAACTAAACGCTTGATGTTCAGTGCGATCTCTCTTCTGAGGTCACCTTCTACCTTGTATTCCTTATCGATCATTTCTCTCAGCTTGCTTATTTCGTCGTCTGTCAGATCCCTGACTCTTGTATCAGGGCTAACAGCAGTCTTAGCCAAGATTTCATTTGACTTTGCTCTGCCTATACCATAGATATAAGTCAGTCCGATTTCAACCCTTTTTTC
>JAOABT010000613.1 GCA_026418215.1 Clostridia bacterium
GTCCCTTGCCATGGACGATCTGGCCAGCGGCTTGGTCAGAACCTATTGGGCTGCAGGCCCTATCACAGATTCCGCCCCTGCAGGAACAGCAATGGCAACCGGCGTCAAGAGCACAGCCGGCTACATCGCGGTGAGAGCAAATATTGTTTCCATGCCCGGTGTCGAGGCTGTAACCGATGAAACCAAGAAGGCACCTGTTGTCACTGTTCTGGAGGCTGCAAAGGCTGTTGGCAAGGCCACAGGCATCATCTCCACCTCACAGGTTCAGCATGCAACACCCGCCACCTTCACATCCCACTATACTGACAGAAACCAGTACGAAATCCTCGCTGAGCAGCAGGTTTACAACAACATCGACGTTGTTCTCGGCGGTGGCTCCCAATATCTCACCAACCGCGCTGACAGGGAAGACCTCATGAAGGTCATCGAGAGCAAGGGCTACACCTATGTATCGGGCCGCAGCTCCTTGATGGATGTGAAATCCGGTAAGGTTTGGGGCATGTTCGCTCCTGTAGGAATGGCTTATGAAATGGACCGTTCCATGACCGTTGAGCCTTCTCTTTCCGATATGACAAAAAAGGCCATTGAACTTCTTTCCCAAAACAAGAACGGCTTCTTCCTCATGGTTGAGGGCAGCAAGGTAGACTGGGCTGCTCATGCCAACGATCCCATTGGAACCATCAGCGATACGCTGGCCTTTGATGATGCTGTAAAGGTTGCGCTTGATTATGCCAAGAGCCATCAGGACACCATGATCATTGTCGCTTCAGACCACGGCAATGGCGGTATCACCATCGGGAGCAGCGCAACAAACAGCAGCTATGACAAGGATAATCTCGACAAGTTCCTTGCCCCTCTCAAAAAAGCAACCTTAACGGGTGAAGGCCTTGAGAAGAAGCTTAATGCTGATCGCTCCAACATTAAGGATGTTATGTCAACTTATTACGGTATTACGGACTTGACAGCCGCCGAAGAGACAGCTATCAGGAATGCAAAGGCCGGCTCCATGAACGCCATTGTCGGCCCCATGATCAGCACCCGCGCCGCCATAGGCTGGACAACAACGGGCCATACCGGTGAGGAAGTGACGCTTTATACCTATCTCCCCGGAGACCAGCGCATTACCGGTGTCATCGACAACACCGACATTGCTAAGATCATTGCAAAGGGAATGAACGTTGATTTGAATGCTCTGACACAGAAGGAATTTGTTGATATCTCCGCAGCCTTCAGTAACAGAGGCATTACCTCTTATGTTGACAAAACCGATGTCAATAATCCTAAATTTATTGCCTACCGCGGAACACAGTCCCTGACCATTCCTGCAAACAAGAACTTCATCGTTTACAATGGCAAGACTATTAATTATGACAGTGTCATGGTGTATAACGGTGAAAAATTCTTTGTACCCCAGGCTGTCATTGATCTCTTTGCTCCCATAGGCGAAACCCCTGTTCGTGCTCTTATCGAGAATGCAGGCGGCAGCGTGGACTGCAACTGGGAGGAGCAATCCATAACCTTTGTTCTCGGTGATACACTGGGCAAGCTCTATATTGGAAGCGATATCATGGAAGTCAATGGCGAGCTCGTCACCCTTCCCGATCCCGTTGTCTTCAAGGGCGGACGCGTTATCGTATCCCAGGCCGATGCCGATGCCATCATGGTGCTTAAATAAGCAGGCCTCCTATTGACTCATTCTGCCTTTCTGAAGACTCATTTCATAAGCACAGGAATCAGTCCCTCCGGCTTATTTTTCAGCTGGAGGGATTATTATTTCAAGGTAAAGAGCTTGGTAATGGTAGTCGGGTCCTTGCCTAGCTCACGGCCAAGGCTTTTAAAGGATTCCTTTTCCAGAAGCCGTTGTTCAATAATGATTCTTTCTGATTGGGTCAGATGTCTATCTTGCCCATAAGTACCTCCAAAAGAGGCGCTGCCTCAGACATCATAACTATTTGAAAAACTTATTTTTACTCTTCTATTTTAAAAAACTAAATTCCGCACTCCTCTCCATTGGGGTGGAAGTTACTTTTTCAATTAGGAGGCAAAACCAAAGCATGCAAAAAAACGCCAGGGGCGGTTGACAGAATCAAATTGTTTGTGATATATTTATTTAGCTATAAATAGCATGACGGATAAAGATAGAGATATATAAAAAAGCGTGTATGCCTTAAAATGACAAAGGTCTTGGAAGGAGGCATTCTTCAAATGTCTGAAATGAAAAAGGATAGAGGCCCCAAGAAGGGCGGCGACCGCGCCGGCGGCGAAGGTAAAATGGGCGGCCGTGGCGGCATGAGAAGGGCAAAGCGTAAGATTTGTCAATTCTGTGTCGATAAGGTTCAAGATATAGACTACAAGGATCTGATGAAAATCAGAAAGTTCCTGTCAGAAAAGGGAAAGATTCTTCCCAGAAGAATTTCCGGATGCTGTGCAAAGCACCAGCGCCAGCTGACAGTAGCCATCAAGAGAGCCCGTCACATTGCCTTATTGCCATATACAACTGACTGATTAAACAACAGCCTATAGATAGTAATCTATAGGCTGTATTTCAATTTTTTTATAAAAAACCCGTGAGCTTATGGCTTCAGGCTAGAGCGTTGCCACTGCACCTGCAGTCTGTATTAACGGATTCTAAGTGCTATTGCGACACGTATCAACATAAGGGCCTAGCGCGGTTGTAGCCGCACCAACAGCCTATTTTCGGGAAATTAGAACTTTCACAACCCTGATGCTATAATGAGTTGGTGAAAAGCTTAAGGGAAGTGATAGAATGAGTTACAAGGGAATGGATGTCACAAAGAACATGCGTCTGGTGGAGCGGCTTAAAAGCGATATGCTGCTGGCGGTCTCCCATCTCTTTGCCGAAATGGCCTCGGATACCTGCGAGGACATTCGGGATGTGGCATTGGATACCCTGTCCGATACCATTATCATCAGTTATCTTCTGGCAAGAAGGCTGGGGCTGGAATATCCGGCCATTGAAAGGCAAATCTCCTCAAAAATCCGTTTGGGGCTTTTGGAGGAGCATGAAACAGAAAAGTATTTTGGTGATTTGTCTGCTCTCGCCCGAACGCGAAGCTACTCGCCCAATGCGGGCTGAGAAGTGAAGCCGGGACGCAGCTGACATTTCATCATCACGATAGAATGGAGGTTGCGCAAATGAAAGTCATTTTAAAGCAGGATGTCAAGACTTTGGGCAAGAAGGATCAGGTGCTGGAGGTCAATGACGGCTATGCCAGAAACTTTTTGATTCCGAAAGGTTTGGCAGCCGAAGCGACAAATGCCGCTGTTAATGAGGTAAAAGCCAAGCAAAATGCTGAAAAGCACCGTAAGGATGTAGAGCTTGATAATGCAAAGGCGCTCGCTGAAAAGATTGCCAAGGTTACTGTCATTATTAAATCCAAGGCAGGGGCTACGGGTAAGCTTTTCGGCTCTATTACCGCCAAGGATATCGCAGAGCAGCTTAAGGCACAGCATAAGATTACCATTGATAAGAAGATGTTGAATCTTTCGGATGCCATCAAAACTCTCGGCGAAACAGACGTAGATGTTAAAGTTTACGCTGGCGTGAGCACCAAGCTCAAGGTGAAAGTGGAGAACGATCAGACAGCCTAGGCTTTCCGGAGGATGACCATGGATGAGTTTTCAAGGATTCCGCCCCACCATGTGGAGGCGGAACAGTCTATATTAGGGTCTCTCTTGATTGACAGAAACGCCCTTTCAGAGGTCAGCGGCAGGCTTAAGGCCGAATCCTTTTACCTTGAAAAGCACAAGGAAATTTATGAGGCTATCATGAGTCTCTATGAGGAAAGCCTTCCCGTTGATATCGTAACGGTTACCGACCAGCTGACCCGCCGCGGCACCCTTGAAAAAGTGGGTGACGTGGACTACATCGCACAATTGGCGACCTCTGTTCATACGACCGCCAATGTGTCCCATTATGCATCCATCGTGGAGGATAAGGCTTTGTTGAGAAGCCTTATTGGCATTTCCGGAAAAATTATGGATTTGGGCTATCAGGGCGCCATGGAGGGCACCGATGTCCTCAATGAGGCTGAGAGAAGCATCTTTGATTTGTCCCAGGGTCTCACCCGTACGGGCCTGGAACCCATCAATTCGGTTTTGGACAAGACCTTTACACAGCTCGAGGAGCTTTGTGCCAACAAAGAGGATTTGACCGGCGTTCCCAGCGGCTTTGTAGATCTGGACCGGAAGACCTCCGGCTTCCAGAATTCGGACCTCATTCTCATAGCGGCCCGTCCTGCCATGGGTAAGACATCCTTTGTCCTGAACATTGCCGTAAACGCAGCGCTTCGAAAGTTTCCGGTTGCAATATTCAGCCTTGAAATGTCGCGTACCCAGCTTGTCAACCGTATCCTGTCGCTGGAGTCCATGGTTGAGCTGGAAAAAATGAGAACAGGTAAGCTTGAGGCCGAGGATTGGAAGAAGATTGGATTTACATTGGGGCCCCTTTCGAAGTCTCCCATTTACCTTGATGACAACGCCAGCACCAACGTCATGGAGATGATGTCGAAGCTTAGAAAGCTTAAGCTTGAAAAAGGCCTTGGCATGGTCATCATCGATTATCTCCAGTTAATGGAGGGACGTAAGAAGTCTGACAGCCGCCAGCAGGAAATTTCGGATATCTCCCGTTCCTTGAAGATTATGGCCAAGGAATTGAACGTTCCCATTATCGCGCTTTCCCAGCTCAGTCGTGCGCCTGAACAAAGACAGGACCACAGGCCGATTTTGTCCGACTTGAGAGAATCGGGCGCCATCGAGCAGGATGCCGATATGGTTATGTTCCTTTACCGAGACGATTATTACGACGAAGAATCCGAGAAGCGCAATATTGTTGAAGTCATAATTGCAAAGCACAGAAACGGTTCTACCGGAACCGTTGAATTGGCTTGGATTCCGCAGTTTACAAAGTTCGGCAACAGGATGTACGATGAACAGCCCCACAGTGCTCCGTCTATGGGTAAGGC
>JAOABT010000642.1 GCA_026418215.1 Clostridia bacterium
TGCATCTGGTTATCGCAACCCAGAGACCTTCTGTTAATGTTATCACAGGTGTCATCAAGGCTAATATTCCTTCGCGTATTGCCTTCGCCGTATCCTCGCAGGTGGATTCCAGAACGATTTTAGATATGGCTGGAGCCGAAAAGCTGCTGGGCAAGGGCGACATGCTTTATTATCCTGTTGGTATCCCAAAGCCCATTCGTGTAAAAGGCGCTTTCTTGGCCGATAAGGAAGTGGAGCTTGCAGTTGATTTTGTTAAAAATCAGATTAGAGTTCACTATGACGAGGATATCATTGATAATATCAATACAAATGTTAAGAATGAGGAAGAGGAAGCTGAGGAAAGCGGCAGTGATGAGCTCCTCAGCCAGGCTATTGAGGCTGTCATTGACTGCGGTCAGGCTTCGGTTTCCTTTATTCAAAGAAAATTCAAGGTGGGCTATGCCCGAGCCGGCAGAATCATCGACCAGATGGCAGAACGTAATGTCATCAGCGGCTATGAGGGCAGCAAGCCCAGACGTGTCCTGATCTCCAGGGAGAGATGGGAGGAAATGAAACTATCCAGTTCGGGGGATAATCTATGAAGTTTTTCGAAAGCATTCCGGCAAACTATGACATCTCCTTGGCCTTCATCGTGGTGATAGTGGCACTTTTAACGGTGTATATGGGTTTTCGCTGCATACGCCGCATCAACGTCCTTACTGTTCTGACCTTTATGCTTCAGCTATGCATGCTGACAACAGGCATTCTGACGGTAACCAATCGAGTTCTGGCCGTTCCGCTTTATGAAATGGTCATGATCTTTTTTGGTGTTCTGCTGCCAGTCATTTTCCTGCTTTTTGATTACTTCAGCATGAAGAAGCGTATTAAGGACGCCAACTCGGATGTTCCGCTTATCGAGAAGCTTGAAAAGCAAAGCAATAAAAGCTGGCGTTATGAGGACTATATCCAGGAGGTTGACGAATGGAAAGCAGAAATTCAGGCCGGGGCTATTGCATCGACCCTTGACATGGCGGATAAGCATCTTAAAACCAATATCTCGCAACAGCTGTCATCCGTTCACAAGCTCATTGACGGTAAGAGCTACAATGAGGCCTTGGGCGTATACAATATCCTATCCGGGCTTCTAAGCGATAATCCGCTTGTTGCTTACAATACGGCATGGCTTTATCGTAAAAACGGTCTCCAGGAGGACGCCGTTAAGTATTATAAAAAA
>JAOABT010000670.1 GCA_026418215.1 Clostridia bacterium
CTTCGTGGGTATATTCCTTGTGGTTGCACACGTTGCCATGATCTTCGGCATGCTCAACCCAGAGCTTCTCATGATGAAAATGTAAAGCCCCCCATAAAAAGTGGGACGGTAAATGAAATAGAGAGAGATAATGAGAAAAAAAGAGCAAATAAGTGAGCTAGAGAGATGTATTTTGATTTTAACGGAAATGCGCCTTGACAGTTATACCCGCTCTATATTAGAATAAAAAACGCCGCAAGCCGCGGCGTTATTTTTTGCTCAACACAGGTTAACTAAGGGATAAAACCCGTATGTATATTTCTTAAAGGGAGGTTACCTCATGAAGACGTTTATGCCCAAGGCACAAGAAGTCGAGAGAAAATGGTACGTTGTTGACGTTGAGGGTAAGGTTCTTGGCCGTGCTGCCAGCGAAGTTGCAAAGATTCTTCGCGGAAAGAACAAGCCCACCTACACACCCCACGTTGATACCGGCGATTTCGTTATCGTTCTCAATGCCGACAAGATCGTATTAACAGGTAAGAAATTGGATCAGAAGATGTACAGACGCCACACCGGCTACATCGGCCATTTAAAGGAAGTCAAGTACAGACACTTCCTCGAAGTCCAGCCTGAAAGAGTGTTCGAGCTCGCTGTGAAGAGAATGCTTCCCGGCAACAGCTTAGGCCGCTCCATGTTCAAGAAACTGAAAGTATATGCAGGCAGCAAGCACGAGCATCAGGCTCAAAAGCCCGAAGTGCTTGAGCTGAATATCTAATTGAGGGGAGGATTACGTTAAATGGCAAAGGTACAGTTTTACGGAACAGGTAGAAGAAAGAAGTCCGTTGCACGTGTTAGACTCGTTCCCGGTAACGGCAATGTGGTCATCAATGAAAGATCCATCGATGAATATTTCGGCCTCGAAACCCTCAAGGTTATCTGCAAGCAGCCTATGGTTCTCACCGAGACAATCGGTAAGTTCAATGCTGTGGTTACAGTAAGAGGCGGCGGCTTCACTGGCCAGGCCGGTGCAATCCGGCTCGGGATCGCTAGAGCGCTTTTAAAGGCAGACGGTACATTCAGATCTCCTCTCAAGAAGGCAGGGTTCTTAACCCGTGACCCAAGAATGAAGGAAAGAAAGAAGTACGGCTTGAAGAAAGCTCGTCGCGCACCTCAGTTCTCCAAGAGATAATATTCCTTATGGGAATTGCAGACCCGGAAGTCGAAAGGCTTCCGGGTTTTGTTTTTTTCTTGAATACATAAGAATGTGCCATTCTGTACATTCTTTTTTATTAGCCAATTTAGTGCCGAACAACTAAATTATGACTTTACCTTGATTTCCGTACATATGTTCGATATAATGTTAAAGGAATTTAGTAAAGGTTCTGCGATAGGATTTAAGTTAACAGTAAAAAACGTTACTACCACTCTATTGTCTTGCGAAATTCCGCTCTTTGTAAGGGATCTGATTGATATACTAAAAAGCCTGCGGCTATTTGATTAGCCTTCACAACGGTAAGCTGCAACATATTTATTATCATAGAAGGACTGAAGAAAATGAAAGATAGAATCTATGTAAAAGGTGCTTGCGAGCATAATCTCAAGAACATCGACGTTGAGATTCCGCGTGACAAGCTTGTCGTTATTACAGGCTTAAGCGGCTCGGGTAAATCCTCGCTGGCCTTTGACACCATCTATGCCGAGGGCCAGAGACGCTATGTCGAGTCGCTTTCGGCTTATGCCCGTCAATTCCTTGGTCTTATGGAAAAGCCTGATGTCGAGTACATCGACGGTCTTTCGCCGGCCATTTCCATCGACCAGAAGACTACAACGCGTAATCCCAGATCTACGGTGGGTACGGTTACCGAAATCTACGATTACTTCCGGTTACTCTTCGCCCGAATAGGCATTCCCCACTGTCCTGAATGCGGTAAGCCCATCAGCCAGCAGACCATTGACCAAATGGTGGATGCAGTCATGGCATTACCTGAAGGAACAAAAATTCAGGTTCTTGCGCCCGTCATCCGCGGCCGTAAGGGAGAGTACACCAAGCTCATTCAGGATGCCAAGAAAAACGGTTATGTCCGTGTGCGCATCGATGGCGAGGTCATGGACATAAACGAAGAAATCAAGCTTGATAAAAAGCGCAAGCATACCATAGAAATCGTTGTAGACCGCTTGATTGTGCGGCCCGACATCCAAAAAAGACTGACCGATTCCATTGAGACAAGCCTCAATCTGGCCGGGGGTCTGGTTGTTATAGACGTTATCGGTAAAGAGGAAATGATTTTCTCTCAGAACTTTGCCTGTACCGACTGCGGTATCAGCATTGAAGAGCTGACACCCCGTATGTTCTCCTTTAACAACCCATTTGGTGCCTGTCCTACGTGCAGTGGCTTGGGGGCCCTTTTGAAGATAGACCCCGATCTCGTCATCCAGGACCGCAGCAAATCCCTTGCTGACGGCGCTATTTCCACCGGCGGCTGGAACTTCACCAATGAGGATGCCTATAGCCGTATGTACCTTGATGCTCTGGCAAAGCACTACAACTTTAGCGTAGATACACCCATCGATCAGCTGCCAGAGGACGTCGTGAACAAAATACTCTATGGCACTCAGGGCGAGAAGATCAAGGTTGAATATGAAAAGGAATATGGCAGCGGAACCTTTTTGACAGCCTTCGAAGGCGTTATCACCAGCATGGAGCGCCGCTATCGTGAAACCAAGTCCGAGGGTATGAAAGAATATTACGAGTCCTTCATGAGCAATATCCCCTGCCCCGACTGCGGGGGAAAGCGTCTCAAAAAGGAGAGCCTGGCAGTCAAAATCAATGGCAGGAACGTCAATGACGTCAGCTCGAAGTCGGGCAGTGACTGTGCGCGCTTCTTTAACAGCCTTCAGCTGAATAACCGCGAGAAGATCATTGCAGAGCAAATACTCAAGGAAATTAATGCCCGTCTTGGCTTTTTAGTCGATGTGGGCTTGGATTACCTCACCCTTCACCGCGCCGCCGGCACGCTCTCAGGCGGAGAAGCCCAGCGTATCCGTCTGGCAACCCAGATTGGCTCAGGCCTTATGGGCGTGCTTTATATCCTGGACGAACCCAGTATCGGGCTCCACCAGCGAGACAACGAGCGCCTGCTGGCTACTCTCAAGAGGCTTAAGGATCTGGGAAATACCCTGCTTGTGGTTGAGCATGATGAAGATACCATGTACGCGGCCGACCACATCATCGACATGGGGCCCGGAGCCGGTGAGCACGGCGGCAACATCATTGCCCAGGGAACCGTGGAAGAGATTAAGCAGAACCCTAATTCCATCACCGGGAAATACTTGAGCGGCGCCCTTAAGATTGAGGTGCCTCAAGAGAGAAGAAAGGGCGATGGCAGGCTGTTGCGTATCCTCGGAGCTAAGGAAAATAACCTTAAGGATGTGGATGTTGATATACCTCTGGGCGTGTTCACCTGTATTACCGGTGTTTCAGGCTCAGGCAAGAGCTCGCTTATCAATGAAATTCTGTTTAAGAAGCTTGCGAGCAAGCTTAATAAGGCTAAAACCAAGCCCGGCTTACACCGCGATATTCTGGGCCTTGAGCATCTGGACAAGGTCATTGATATCGACCAATCTCCCATCGGCAGAACACCGCGTTCAAACCCCGCCACCTACACAGGCGTCTTTGATCTCATTCGTGATCTGTTCGCCAGCACGGTAGACGCAAAAATGAAGGGCTATACAAACGGCCGCTTTAGCTTTAATGTGCGCGGCGGGCGGTGCGAGGCCTGCTCGGGCGACGGGATCCTCAAGATTGAGATGCACTTCCTGCCCGATGTTTATGTCCCCTGCGAGGTCTGCAAGGGAAAGCGCTATAACCGCGAGACCCTGGATGTCCACTATAAGGGGAAGAGCATAGCCGATGTGCTGGACATGACCGTTGAGGAGGCTCTGGCCTTCTTTGAAAACATCCCGAGGATTCAGCGGAAGCTTCAAACCCTTTTCGATGTGGGTCTGGGCTATATTCGCCTTGGCCAGCAGGCTACAACGCTTTCAGGAGGCGAGGCACAGCGCGTGAAGCTCGCCACGGAGCTTTCCAAGCGTGCCACAGGGCGTACCATGTATATTCTCGATGAACCTACTACGGGCCTTCACATGGCAGACGTTCATAAGCTGATTGAAGTCATGCAAAAGCTGGTCGATAACGGCAACAGCATTGTTGTCATCGAACATAACCTCGATGTTATTAAAACAGCTGACCATATCATCGACTTGGGGCCTGAGGGTGGCGACAAGGGCGGAAAAATTCTTGCTGTCGGAACACCCGAGCAGGTTGCCAAGGTCAAGGGTTCCTATACAGCTCAGTTTCTTAAGAAGGTTCTTGCACAGGGCTAGTAACTTTTACCGGGTTTGCGATATAATAAGGGAAGTAAATGCAAACTCGGGAGTTAAGTGCTATGGCAAATCAGAACCCCATTGACCCTAATCATAAAATGAAACGTGGCCTGTTGCGCGTAATAGGCGTTATCATCCTGTTGATTGGCATTATCC
>JAOABT010000011.1 GCA_026418215.1 Clostridia bacterium
ATTGTAACCGATGAAGGCGCTATCTTCCAGGGCTCCTGCCGTATGATTGAGGTTAATAAAACAGAGGAGACCGTTCCGGCCTTGAAGAAGAATAAACTGAAATCCAAAGAAGCTTCACTCGTTGAGGACTAACCAAATGAGCGCCTAGTCAAGCCATTCTTGAGAATACAAGCTAAATATAAAGAAGGCACAATGAAAGTAAAAGAGCCTCCGTTGCGGAATGACCGCTATTGGAGGCTTTAACTTTGCTTTGATGTGATAGGGTATCACAAGACATACAGAAAAGGTTTTAAGCTAGTACAATATCATTATAGGCTGCTCAAATAGAGACAGCCCCGGGCCCCTAACCTTAGTCCTTCGATACGAAAACCAACAGCAGTCCTTTTTTGATAGACACGACCGCCTCATCCGCCTCGAATTCATTGCTAACGCCAAGGCTTACGCCCATCCTGAGCGTGGCATCGCTTAAGGGATAGGCCAGGCCTTGAGTGGATAACCCCTCGACTGTTGGGCTCAAAGCCACTAGAGAGACTTTCCGGTTCTCCTGCTTTTGAATTCTTATCTCATCCTTGATAGCAAAAATTTGATTATGGCTATCCTCCAGACAGGCTTTAATACCTTTCTCTGTAAGGCCTGTAAGCAGAAATATATTGGCCAGCGTATGATCAAGACGTGAGCCGCTGGCACCCAAAATCACCAGTTCCTCTGCTCCCCGTTCAATCGCAAGATCAATGGCCAGCTCCATATCTGTAAAGTCCTTTTTTGTGGGAAAGGAAAGGATTTCCGTTTCAGATTCCTTTATTTTTTCAAGGAGTTCTCTTGCTAAGGAATCGAAGTCTCCCAAAAGGATGTGTGGCTTCAAGCCCGCTTTTAAAAGGTGCTTTGCCCCCCCGTCAGCAGCTATGACCCTATCAGCCCATTGGTGTCGCGTATGCAAAAGGCCCTTATCTGTGAGGTCTCCGCTTCCAACAATTAAAGCTCTCATGGGCGTTCATGCCTTCTTAAGCTTTGAACAAAGGCGTTCGGGTCCTGGCTTCCGAAAAAGGCGGAGCCCGCTACAACCACGTTTGCTCCTGCTTCAATGATCCTTGAAATGGTTTTTTCGTTAACACCGCCGTCAACCTCAATGTCGATCTGCAGGCCCTTTTCATCAATCTTTTGGCGGATGCGCTTT
This sequence comes from Clostridia bacterium, assembly GCA_026418215.1. Classification (GTDB taxonomy): domain Bacteria; phylum Bacillota; class Clostridia; order DSM-8532; family DSM-8532; genus DTU059. Next base: position 1,175 of record JAOABT010000011.1, read on the forward strand.
ATTTTTTCGTCCATGGCGTGTATGTAGCTTTGTCCCCCAAATCCGGGATTAACGGTCATGACGACGATCATATCCACCTGCTCGAGAACATAGTCAACAGCACTCTCCGGAGTGGATGGATTTAAGGCAACGCCGGCTTTAACACCTAGGCTTCGGATGTAAGACAGGGTTCTATGAAGATGATGAACCGCTTCAGCATGAACCGTAATGATGTCTGCCCCCGCGTCCTTAAAAGCATCTAAATACCTGTCAGGCTCGGAAATCATTAAATGGACATCGATGGGAAGCTTGGCTTTGGGCTTGATAGCCGACACCACCAAGGGTCCAATGGTGATATTGGGAACAAAATGGCCATCCATGACATCGACATGAATGAGGTCGGCACCTGCCGCTTGAATTCTTTCGATTTCGGCTCCAAGGTTCGCAAAGTCAGCCGACAGTATCGAGGGTGCGATCTTTAACATAGCTATCTCCTGTATCTATTGTCATAGGCTTCTTTAAGCTCTTTATATATCTCGACGTAACGGTTGTAGCGGCCTCGGTCCAGCTTGTTTTCTTGGCATAAGGCTTGTACAACGCAATCGGGCTCACTTGTATGGCTGCAGCCTTTGAAGCGGCAGCTGCCTTCGGCCTGCTGGAAATCGGGGTAGAAGCTTTCAAGTGTATCATGAGAGATTTCAGTAACCGAATAGGAGCTAAAGCCCGGGGTATCCAATACAT
>JAOABT010000027.1 GCA_026418215.1 Clostridia bacterium
CTCCATGACTGTGTATGGTCAAAATACCCTTTATACAACGCATTTCTGATAACATTCCATGGATGTATATTTATCTCATGGTTCATTTTCTTTTGACGCCGGTTTGGCTGCCATACCTCAAATACTTCGTAAATGGCCAAAACTCTTTCCTGGAAAGCAAGCAAAAAGGAGGGTATTGATCCCTCCTTATGTTATGTCTCTATTGACTGCAATCCAAAATAGCTTTCTTAAAGAATCAGTCCTTGGACGCAATCTTAGCCCATGAATCCTTAAGCCCTACGGTTTTGTTGAAAACCATGGCTCCGGGCTTGGAGTCCTTGTTATCTACACAGAAATAGCCCATGCGAAGGAACTGAAAGCGGTCGCCGGGCTTTGCTTCAGCTAAGGCCGGCTCGAGCTTGGAATGGGTGAGAATCTTCAGTGAGTCAGGGTTAAGATTGTCCTTATAATCCCCGCCCTCCGGCACCTCATCGGGGTTTTCAACCTTAAAGAGCATATCGTACAGGCGAACCTCGGCATCGACGGCATGCCTGGCCGATACCCAGTGGATGGTGCCCTTGACCTTGCGTCCGTCGGGGGATTCCCCACCCCGGGAAGCAGGATCATAGGTTGCGCGGACAAGCGTCACCTCTCCGTTTACGTCGGTTTCATAGCCTACACACTTGATGAAATAGGCGTTCTTGAGCCTGACCTCGCCATCGGGCTTCAAACGGAAATATTTCGGCGGCGGCGTTATCATAAAGTCATCGCGCTCAATGTAAATTTCTTTGGAGAAGGGCACCTTGCGCGTCCCGCGATCGGGAAGCTCAGGATTGTTTTCCACCTCAAAGGATTCCACTTGATCGTCGGGGTAGTTTTCGATGACGACCTTGAGGGGATTCAAAACAGCCATGACGCGGTCGGCATTTTTGTTAAGGTCTTCGCGGACGCAGTGCTCCAAAAGCCCCCAGTCAACGACGCTGTTGGTTTTGGAAACACCCACAAGATCAATAAAATTCCGGATGGATTCGGGTGTAAAGCCGCGTCTTCTCAAGCCGCACAGCGTGGGCATTCTGGGATCATCCCAGCCCAAGACATAATTTTTCTCCACAAGCTCGCGCAGCTTTCGCTTACTCATGACGGTATAATTAATGTTCAAGCGGGCGAACTCATACTGATGGGGTGGGCTTTGGATATCCAGCTTTTCTAAAACCCAGTCATACAGCGGCCTGTGATCAACATATTCGATGGAGCAAAGGGAGTGGCTGATGCCCTCAATGGCGTCCTGGAGCGGATGGGCAAAGTCGTACATGGGGTAGATGCACCACTTGTCACCCGTGCGGTGGTGATGCTCCTTCTTGATACGGTAAATAACCGGGTCACGCAGGTTGATATTGGGGGAGGCCATGTCGATCTTCGCACGGAGGACCCTTTCGCCGCTTCCAAATTCACCGTTTTTCATTCTGTTGAAAAGGTCAAGATTCTCTTCAACGCTCCTGTTGCGCCAGGGGCTTTCCTTGCCCGGCTCGGTGAGGGTGCCGCGGTATTCACGGATCTGGTCCACATCAAGCTCGTCCACATAGGCCAGCCCTTTTTTAATGAGCGCAACGGCATATTCATAAATCTGTTCGCTGTAATCGGAGCCATAAAAGAGCCTGTCTTCAAAGTCATAGCCCATCCAGCGGATGTCCTCGATGATAGCGTCGACATATTCGACATCTTCCTCGGTGGGGTTGGTATCATCAAAGCGGAGATTACATTGTCCGCCATACTTTTGTGCGATGCCAAAATCGATGCACATGGCCTTGGTATGGCCAATATGCAGATAGCCGTTGGGTTCTGGCGGGAAACGCGTGTGAATTTTCTTAACACGGCCGCTTTGTAAATCGTCCTCGACAATTTCCTCAATAAAGTTCTTCTGCCTTTTCTCCATTTCTTCCATAGCCTATCTCACGCCTTCTTTATAGATTCTTGAAGTTTTTATAAGTGTATACAATGTACGAAAGAATTAATTAATGGTAATTATAAGCCAATAAGCGGCCAAAGTAAACATTGAGACTTTTAGGGAGCCCGGTGTTAAGGCAACTTTACTTAATTAGGGCAATGATGTATAATTTACCAAGCAATTCCATATATTGAGGTACAGTGCGTGAAAAAGATAAAATACCCCCTCCTGGTGCGCATAGCCATTGGAATAAAGAAACGCCTCCCGTTTACGGCACCTTTTATAAGCCTTTTGAAGGTCCTGTTTGGCAATAAGCTCACCAAATGCATCATTGCCATAGCCTTCCCTATAATTTTCTTTTTAGAAGGGAAATCCGTAAGCATCATAACCACAAAGGAAATCGGTATGTTCGTTATCACCGGCCTTCTTTTTGCTGTTTTGAATGCTTTCGTCCTCGCTGTCGAGGATTATTCAAAAATCAACATCTATCGCTCCAACTGCTATGCATCCATTTTGAATAAAATAAGTATCATGGAAAACGACATTGCCTCAGAAATTATTCACCAGAACCGGAACATCAATCATGAGCAAAACTTTGTTGGCAGCAATATCTATGGCATGCTACGGGTTGTTGACAACAATAGCATAATAGACCGTATTGCATATATAATATGTAAGAGCATTTTTGAATGGCTTAAGGAGGTTACAGACGAGACTTGCTTTCGCGTAGGCGTCTTTCAGCGGTTCAAATGCAGCTCCGGTGAATTTGTCGACCTTGTTGCCAGTGAATATGGTGATAACGGGACACCCAATGCTAATAGAATTTATTTGTATACGTCAGGCAAGAAATATTACTATAGAGCCTTGTTTGAGAACAACGTGAACGATATAAGCGTGCTGGCCACCAAGAAGGAAATCACCGACAGGTTCTTCCCTGAAGAGGAAGACTATCAGAACAGCAGCCAGCACATCACAATACCTATAAAAATAAATACAAGAACAACCTTTTTAGTGACCATTGCCTCTGATAAAAAGGATGTCTTCGGTAAGAATAAAATAGAGATAAAAAATAGTTTCAAGCTGCTTCTGCCGTTGGTAAATATGATTGTACCCTTCTGCTACGAGGATAAAATGATGAAGGAACTATGCGAAAACGTAATCGTTCACAGGGCATCCAGAGCAAGGAGAGGAAAGGATGGTTCGTTTTGGAATTAATCGATAACGTCATAGAATTGACAAAGCTTACACTTGCAAGCTCAACTGAAATAGATGAGGAAGACTACATCCAGTGCGGCAAAGAGACGGAGTTGGATCAGAAGACCATTCGGCGCCTAAAAGAGGAGCACAACCGGAACACTGAGAAGCTCATCAAGGAAGGCAAGCTTATTACCGTGAGGGATTTTTGCTTCTTTAAGTAGGAGGAGCAGATGCCCTGTAAGGTTAAGCCACCGTACAGAGCGATGAGTCTTTAAAAAGAAAGTTAAACCCAGACGAAAATTGTAACTGGCTGCCTGGCGCTCGAGCAAACATCCCGATTGATTCCCTCTCAAGTAGACAGAGAATACTCCGTTTGCTTTAGAGGGTTTTTATGTAGGACTAATATCAAGGAATAGCCTTTACTCAAAAGGTTTAGCCGAAAATAAGGAAGGGCCTGCCTCCAAGCCTGAATGCTTTGAGATAGGCCCTGTTTTTATTTAAGGCTTAAAGCTTTTCCTTATCGTAGTAAGGCTTGATGTGCTGAGTGATCATGGTGCCGATGCCCTTGTTGGTGAAAATCTCCAAAAGGATGCAGTGCGGGATGCGTCCATCGATGATATGCGCTCTTCCAACGCCGCTTTCCAAAGCGTGGACACAGCCCAGTACCTTTGGAATCATGCCGCCGACAATAACACCGCTTTCGATGAGCTTTTGTACCTCTTCACAGGTAATAGCATGAAGAATCTGATCATCAGCCGTTTTAACGCCCTCAACATCGGTGAGGAGAATGAGCTTTTCGGCTTTCAGCGCGGTAGCCAGCTCAGCAGCCACGGTGTCGGCGTTAATATTGTAGCTCTGGCCGTTCTTGTCGGTGCCAATGGGTGCCACAACCGGTATATATTCATCCTTGGCTAAAACCTCCAAAACGTGGGTATTGATTTTGGTGATTTCGCCGACATAGCCAAGATCCACAGTTTCACCGTTGATCTGCTCGTAGTGCTTTTCGCACTCAAGCATCATGCCGTCAATACCACTGAGGCCCACCGCCTTGCCTCCCTTTTGGTTGAGAAGCGAAACGATTTCCTTGTTGGTTTTACCCACAAGCACCATTTGCGCGATTTCAACCGTTTGGGCATCGGTCTTGCGAAGGCCGTTGACAAATTCGGATTGGATGTTGAAGGACTTCAGCGCTTTGGTAATGTCAGGGCCGCCGCCGTGAACAACCACGGGATTTAAGCCTATGTATTTTAAAAGGGTTATATCTTCAATTACAGAGTTTTTCAGTTCATCGTTGATCATGGCGTTCCCGCCGTATTTGATGACAACGGTCTTGCCGGCCAGGGCCTGAATATAGGGCAGGGCTTCAACCAATATCTCAGCCTTGCGGATGATTTCGGAGAAATCAAACATATATCTGTCAACCTTTCATATAAAAATAGGGGCTTTAAAGCCTATAGGAAACAATTTCTCATTATACCACAACAAATTGGAGTTTAAAGGAGGTACATTCCGTGCCTTCACTTTGTCAGGCAGTGAGCCCTCTTATAGGTATAACGCAGGTGCCAGAAGCCCTTCGGTTTCGTTAAAACCGGCCATGATGTTCAGTGACTGAACGGCCTGGCTTGCCGATCCCTTGCCCAGGTTGTCGAGAGCCGAGACCACGACGAGCCTGTTGGTGCGCGGATCTACCGTAACGCTGATATCAATGTAGTTTGACCCTGTGACGAACTTGGTTTCAGGCAATTGCCCGACGGGAAGAACCCTTACAAAGGTTTCATCTTTATAGTATTCCTTATAAAGCTCGTTAGCTTCTTGGGTTGTAAGGCCTTTTTCCGTGAGTGTCAAATAGCTGGTAGCCAGCATACCGCGCTTCATGGGAGCAAGATGGGGTGTAAAGGAAATAATTACCTCTTCACCGGCTATCGCAGTCAATTCCTGCTCGATTTCAGGGGTGTGACGGTGGTTGGCAACGCCATAAGCCTTAAAGTTGTCATCGTTCTCACAGAAGGAATAAGGAAGCTCGGACTTCCTGCCGGCGCCCGATATGCCTGAAACCGCATCAATGATAATGCCTTGGGGGGATATGAGCTTCTTTGAAAGAGCCGGAGCTATTCCCAGGATGCAACAGGTAGGGTAGCAGCCGGGGTCGGCAACGAGCTTGGCAGCCTTAATCTTGTCACGATAAAGCTCGGGCAGCCCATAAACAGCCTCACTGTTTAACTCCGGGGCAGGATGAGAGGCTTTGTACCATTTCTCGTAAACCTTCACATCCCGGAATCTGAAATCGGCGCTGTGGTCAATAACACGCTTGCCCTTGGCCAAAAGGGCGGGAATGACACCGGTTGAAACGCCATGGGGCAATGCGGTGATAAAAAAGTCGGCCTTTTGGGCGATTTGCTCAATATCCAGCGCGTCGCAGGGCTTATCAAAAAGACCACGCAAAGAGGGATATACCGAAGAGAACGGCTGACCCACAAAGCTGTTGGACACAACCGTAGTAATCTCTATGTCTTTTCTAAGGCTTAAAAGGCGCACAACCTCTGCTCCGACATAACCTGTGGCGCCGATAATTCCAAGTTTCAGCATACGCATGCCTCCAAAAAATCAGTATTTCATTGGATATAAATCATTTATCAGGATGTTAATAATTATACATTTGAATGCATAAAAATGCAAGAGCTATGATGAATATTCCTTTGCATAGGCTTCTGTACAGCATTTCGCATAAATTCCTTTGTATGTTTTTGCTTATGCAAAGTAGCTAAAACACTTTTTTTATTTTTGGCGAATTGTTCGGTAGCATCGTATGTGGCTTTGATGCTACAGTATTAGTATAGATTAAACTTTTCGAAGTATAAACAGGAGGGAAAAATCAATGGCTGGTGTTGTTCTAAAGAACGTTTACAAAGTCTATGCAGGCGGCGTAACAGCAGTAAGTGACTTTAACATTGATATCCAAGATAAAGAGTTTATCATTCTCGTAGGACCATCCGGTTGCGGAAAGACCACTACACTCAGAATGATCGCAGGTCTCGAGGAAATTTCATCCGGTGAATTGTACATAGGGGACAAGCTCTGTAACGATGTTGCTCCTAAGGACAGAGATATCGCGATGGTTTTCCAGAACTACGCTCTGTATCCTCACATGACCGTATTCGATAACATGGCATTCGGTCTTAAGCTCAGAAAGACTCCCAAGGAAGAAATCAAGAGAAGAGTTCATGAAGCTGCCAGAATCCTTAGCATCGAGCACCTCCTCGACAGAAAGCCGAAGGCTCTCTCCGGCGGTCAAAGACAGCGTGTTGCTCTCGGCCGTGCTATCGTTCGTGAGCCTAAGGTATTCTTGATGGACGAACCTCTCTCCAACCTCGACGCTAAGTTGAGAGTTCAGATGAGAAACGAAATCTCCAAGCTCCACATGAACCTCAATACCACCTTCATCTACGTTACCCATGACCAGACCGAAGCTCTTACCATGGGTACCCGTATCGTTGTTATGAAGGACGGCTTCGTTCAGCAGATCGACAGTCCTCAGAAGCTCTACGATGAACCCTGCAACCTCTTTGTTGCCGGCTTTATCGGCAGCCCCCAGATGAACTTTGCCAATGCAACCGTTGTAAAAGAAGGCGGACAGCTTTCTCTCAAGTTTGGCGATTACACCCTTGCATTACCTGCCGCCAAGGCAGCTGAGCTCGAAAAGCAGGGCTACATCGGTAAGGAAGTTGTTCTGGGCGTTCGTCCTGAGAACGTTAACGATGAAACCTCTACTGAAATCAGCAGCAGTGCAGTTCTGAAGGCTTCCGTTGAATTAACAGAAAGATTGGGTTCCGAAACCTTCCTGTACCTGATCATTAACGGCGTAAACTTCACCGCACGCGTAAGTCCTAAGTCCAAGACTCAGGCTGGCGAAGAAATCAGCGTTACCTTCGATATGTCTCGCGTTCATATCTTTGATAAGGAAACAGAAAAGGCTGTTGTTCACTAATTAAAGCCTAAAACGAGGGCTGTTCCCGGTGGAACAGCCCTTTTTGATGTCTGCGAAAATACCGACGTTACACCGGGCATAAAATGTGGTAATAATAAAATTAAACGACACCAGCTTTGGAGGGCAACTCTTTGCGACTAGTAGGATTTATAGGACCCAGCGGAACAGGCAAAAGCCATAGGGCTCTATGGGTGGCCAGAGAAAATGGGCTTGACTATATCATCGACGACGGTCTCTTGATTCACGATAATTCGATTGTTGCGGGGAAGTCTGCCAAAAAGGCCCCTTCCAAGCTCAGCTCGGTAAAGGTGGCCCTTTTTCAGGAGGAGGATCACCGCAAAGCGGTGCGGGATGCTATCCTTAAAGATCAGCCTAAGGGGATTCTCATTTTAGGAACCTCCGATGGCATGGTGGATAAAATCGTCAAGGTGCTGGAAATAGGGGAAATTAGTCAGCGCATCCGCATTGAGGATGTTGCAAGCCCCTACGAAATCGAACAGGCCCGCAATACCCGCATCAAGCAAGGCAAGCACGTTATTCCGGTCCCTGCAGTTCAGCTTAAGAAGCAGTTTTCCGGGTACTTTCTCGACCCGCTTCAGCTCTTTCGCCGAAAGGGCAAGGGCGAGTTTCAGAATATCGGTGAAAAATCGGTCGTGCGGCCAACCTTCAGCTATTTTGGGAACTATACGATTTCGGACTATGCCATCTACCAGGTCGTGAACCACATTATCACAACCATGCCGCAAATGGAGAAAATTACGCGTTTTCGTACCAGCAATGGCCCCGATGGACTTTACATCGACATGGATGTTATAATGGTGTATGGCTATAATCTGCGTGAAGCCATAAAAACCGCCCAGGAAACACTATTGAGCGAGCTGGACCGATTCGCGGGCTTCAATGTCAACAGTCTTAATATCAACATCAAAACCCTTGTCTTAAAGAAAACACTGTGAGTCTTGATTTTCATCAAGTCTTGGAGGTAACAGGTCAGTGTCGCAAAATAATAATACACATGTGAACTACGCTAAAATGGAAGACGAAGAGGTTATAGGGCAGATACGTTCAGGCTGCAAGCGGGGCATGGAATACCTTATTGAAAAATACAAGCCTCTTGTGAGGGCAAAGGCCAGAAGCTATTTTCTAGTCGGGGCCGATCGGGAGGACATTGTCCAGGAGGGTATGATTGGGCTATTCAAGGCCGTGAGGGATTACCGCGATGAAAAGAGCATTCCCTTCAAGGTTTTCGCGGATATGTGCATCACACGTCAGATCATCACCGCGGTCAAGACAGCAACACGCCAGAAGCACATCCCTTTGAATTCCTATGTATCGCTTAACAAGAAGCTTTTTGATGAAGATTCCGACAAGGTTTTGGTCGAGGTCATACAGGAGATTTCGGTTGCCAACCCCGAAGAGCTCTTTATCAGCAAGGAAGAGTATTCTGTTATAGAAAGCAAGATGATGGAGCTTTTGAGCCCCTTTGAAAAGCAGGTGCTTACCAAGTATTTGGGCGGCATTGCCTATCAGGATATTGCGAAGCAGCTGGACAAGCCTGTGAAATCGGTGGATAACGCCCTTCAGAGGCTTAAAAAGAAGATTGAAAAAAGCATACAGGCCGTAAAGGAAGAGGATTGCTTATAGTCTTAAAGATGTACGATTCCTTTAACCATGCCTACTTTTAAACGTTTTTTGATAAATAAAGAGCCTGTTGAAAACTCAACAGGCTAAACTCAAAAAATGTGCTAAAAAGGAGGTAAAAGTATGTTAAGGTATCAGTGTCAAAACCAATTATATAAGAAATTTGTCGAAAAAGCAAGAAAAGTTTTATGGAATTTCGGCCTGTGCCGATAATCACAATAGGGCATAAAGCATTTATATAAAATCATTTCAGGGGGAATGTATTATGATCATTAAATGGAAAGACGACTACAGTTGTTATGATTTAACCATCGACCAGCAGCATAAGAAGCTCATTGATATGATCAATCAGATGAGCGAGATCGTAGAGCTCAACGACGGCTGTGACCGTTATGATGAGATTATTGAGCTGTTTGAAGAGCTCAAGAGCTATACGGTTTATCACTTTAACCACGAGGAAGAGCTTTTTGACCAGAACCAGTATGATTCCTTCAATATTAAGATTCAAAAGCTCGAGCATAAGAGCTTCATTAACAAGGTAAGCGCCATCAATCTGCGTGAAGTTGATGAGGACCAGATCGGTGCAGTCAGAAAGATTCTGGACTTCTTAAGCGTTTGGCTTGATCACCACATTCTTGTAACCGATAGGAAGTTTGGAGCGTTCCTTCAGGAGAATGCAAAATAATTGTGTCCTCACGAAAAGACGGGCTAAAAACCCGTCTTTTTCTCTATCTTGGAGCTTTGTATGTAAATAATTTTAAGTCCGCTGTTTTACTTGACAAAATATAGTATAATAATAAAAAAGGATACATAAGAGGAAGAAAAGCCGACTGGAGCTGGTAGTTTGAATGAGAAAAACAAGGTGACCGTGCGGATAGCGGGCAATGAGTATGTCATAAGCGGAGCTGAGTCTGCCGAATATATACAGAAAATTGCCATGTTCGTGGACAGGAAGCTGCATGAGATAACTAAAAGAAATCACTTGTTGAGCACCTCTATGGCTGCAGTCCTCGCTTCGGTCAACATGGCGGATGAAATGTTTCATTTAAGCGAGGCTTTGAGCAAAACAGACTTTGAATTAACAGACCTTAAGAAGAAGCACCAGGAGCTGAAGGATGAGCTGCAGCGGGTTAAGGCCGACAATGCCAAACTCAAGGAAAGGGAATCCCAGCTTCAAATAGAGCTTACTAAAAGAGAAGCTGAGCTCAAGGAGGTCAGAAACACTGTAAACACCCTGAACCATCAGAAAAAGCTTAGCGAATAAACGGAGGGTTAAATTATGTTTGATAAAGCCATTTCGTGGGGCGATCTTATTACTCTGGTCCTATTTGTTTTAGGATCGGGCGTTCTTTTTTACTTAATCATGGCCCTGGTGAATTTGAATGGGATATTGAAGAATGTCAATCAGCTTTTGAAGAATAATAAAGAGAGCATCGATAAGACTGTTGGGAAGCTTCCCGAGATTACTGAAAACGCAGCTAAAATTACAGGAATGGTAAAGGACAATCTGACCACCATTCAGCATGTTTTCGAGGATGTGGGAAAGATTTCGGAAACCGTTAAGAAGGGTGCCGAGACCATCCAGAAGGACATCATTTTAAAGGCTAAATCCGTCATTGATCTTTTTGATGCAGTCAAGAAGCTCTTTGAAAAGAAAAAAGAAAAGGCTCCCAAAAAGAAAAAGGGGACCGTCTACCGCTATAAATACAAGCTGGGTCAGGACAAGCCCGATGAGGTCGAGATCATTACAGGCGAACAGCAGACCAGCAAGCCCTATCAGGCTTATGATACGGTTGAGCCCGGTGAAGGCGTAGACGAAGATTTGTCAGACTACAAGGCAGCTGAGGAAGTCTAAAACAGAAGGAAAAATATGAAGAAACACATAGAGCTTCTCGCGCCTGCGGGAAGCTTTGATTCTCTTAAGGCGGCCATTGCAAACGGAGCAGACGCTGTTTATTTGGGCGGCGGAAGATTTAATGCGCGGATTAACGCAGGAAACTTCACCGAGCAGGAGCTGGTGTCTGCCTTTGACTATGCCCATGACCGTGACGTCAAGGTTTATGTTACGCTTAATACGCTTATAAAGAATGATGAGCTTCCGGAAGCCATTGATTTTTCTGCCTTTTGCTATGAGCAGGGGGCGGATGCCATCATTGTTCAGGACTTGGGGCTTTTGGATGCCGTGAGCAAGGCCATCCCCGATCTTACCATCCATGCCAGCACCCAAATGACAGTCACAAGCAGTGCTTCTATTCTGGAGCTTGAAAAGCTGGGTGTTAAACGGGTTGTGCTGGCCCGTGAGCTCTCGCTTTCGGAGATTAAAGCCATATCCCAGTCCATAAGGGCAGAGCTTGAGGTTTTTGTTCACGGTGCGCTGTGCGTCTGCTATTCAGGGCAATGTCTCATGTCTAGCTTTATAGGCGGCAGAAGCGGGAATCGCGGCACCTGCGCCCAGCCCTGCAGGCTTCCCTGGTCTGTTGCCCGCTCGGGGGCGGCCTTTTCACAGGAAAGCTACCTGATAAGCCCCAGAGACCTGATGGCCCTAGAGCTTTTACCCGAGCTGTTGAATGCCGGTGTCAGCTCTTTGAAATTGGAAGGTAGAATGAAATCCCCCGAATATGTTGCAATTGTGACGGGTATCTATCGAAAATACCTGGATTTGGCCCTCTCGGGCGAAGAGGATTTTGCAGTGGAGCCGCAAGACAGGACACGCCTGCTCCAGGCCTTCAACCGCGGCGGCTTTACGCAAAGCTATCTCAAAGGAGAAAAGGATTACCGTAAGCTTGTTTATACCAGGCATCCCAAGAACCAGGGCGTCAGTATCGGCCAGGTCACGGAAGCCAGGTCTGAAGCTGTAAAAATCAGACTTGATGCCGAGCTGCACATGGGGGACGGCCTTGAGATCATGGACCCGAAAAAGGGCCCGCAGAGCATGATTGTGACCTCCATGGTGCAAAATGGCCAGCATGCCCGGTTTGCCGCGCAAGGGAGCTCCCTCTGGGTTGGAGATTTAAAAGCTCTAATTAGTCAGGGAAGCATGGTCTACAGAACATTATCAAAGCCGCTCTTTGAGGAGGCTAGGCTCTCCTATGAGCGTGAAGGACGCAGCGCCGTTCCAATTGAGGTCTGGTTCTATTTAAAGGTGGGTGCGCCTGCAAGGCTTATCATAAGGGATGCTCAAGGGAGAGAAGCAGAGGCCTTTTCGGAAAAAGCAGCGGAGCAGGCCATTAATCGGCCTCTGGCCAAGGAAAGAGTTGAAGAACAGCTTTCCAAGACTGGCGAGACCCCGTATAAGGTTCGAAACATAACGTTTGAGACCGATGGGCTTAGCACCATCCCCATCGCTTCCATTAATGCCATGCGCCGTGATGCTCTTGAAGAGCTCCAGCATAAAAGGGTAGCAGCTTCTAAGCGGGTTCTGGGGAAAGAGTATAAGAGTGTCTTGATAAAGGATTTAGAGCCATATTTCCCGGGCCATGATTTAAGCCTGACGGCCCACTTTTATAAAATGCCGCATACTCTTGAAGGCTTGGAAGGCAAGGTTGGCCGGGTCTATCTGCCTTTGGGGCATACAGCGCTCATTAAAGAATTGCGTAAACAGTTCAGCGGGGAGCTCTATCTATGGACACCCAATATCCTGAAGGATACTGAATTTGAGGATATTATTTTAAGGTTAAAAGAGCTTGATAGGGTTTTCAATGGCCTTGCAGTAGGGAATTTGGGGGCTTTCGAGCGGATCAAAGAAGTGTTTCCAAGCTGTCCGTTTACCGCTGAAGCTTCGTTCAACAGCTTTAACGATTACACTGTAAGCCTCCTTTATGAGCAAGGGATAGGAACGGTTGTCCTGTCACCCGAGCTTCGGTTAAGCGAGGTCAAAGACTTTAGCCATCTGAGCCCCAGCCTCGAGGCGGTGGTTTATGGCAGGAGCCTTCTGATGACCATGGAGTATTGTCCGTCAGCCGGAGAAACAGGCTGCTCCCAGCGCTGTGAGTCCTGTCCAGGCAGCAAGGGAGAGCTTAAAGACAGAAAGGGCGAGGTATTTCCCTTTGTCCGGGACCCTGTTTTTAGGAGGACCTCTATATACAATGCCCACCCGATGCTTATGGATGATGTGGAAGCGCTTAAAGACAGCCCGCTGAATCGCTTAAGACTCGTCTTTACCAATGAGACCGAAGAGCAGGTTGAGAGTATCGTGAGTTACTATGAGGACAGGCTAAAAAAGCAGAAGACTGCTCCAAAGGTGCTGGAGAGCATAGAGAAGATGAAGGCCGCAGGCTGTCTCTTATACACATCT
>JAOABT010000352.1 GCA_026418215.1 Clostridia bacterium
ATACCATACACACCACTGGGGAGTGATTCGTATGTCCTTGAACAAGAACATCAAAGTACCGTTGCCGGAGCGTGGAATCATCAAATATAAAAATAAAGGCGTGACCTACGCATACTACATCACTCGCATCTACAGAAACGAAAAAGGCCAACCGACTAACGACAGGGTTTCCATCGGAAAGATTGACGAAGAGACCGGAATGCTCATCCCCAACAGAAACTATTATGAGATCTATGCCCCGGATAACGCCCAGGATAATCAAGCCACACAGCCTAAGATTGAATCCATCAAAAGCTGCGGTGTAACCTATACGGTTGACGGTCTACTGAATGAGCTTGGTCTTATTGATATCATGAAGCGGAAGTTCCCAAAACATGCGGACCAAATTATTGCGTTGGCTGAATACATGCTCTGCGAAGGTAATGTGATGTCTTACTACGAGGATTGGCATGACGAGGTATATCCGCACGGGAACGTAAGGCTCAGTTCCGCTGACATCAGCCGCGTCTTCCAATCGATCGATTACAAAAGTAGGATGGATTTCTTCAAGACATGGATATATGCACGGAATCAGTCCGAATACATAGCCTATGATGTCACTTCCGTATCCTCCTACTCCAAGGGGATCGAGGCCCTGGAATGGGGTTATAACCGGGACAAGGAAAGTCTTCCACAGTTGAACGTAGCCATGTACTACGGCCAGCAGAGCATGTTGCCCCTTTATTACTGTGTGTATCCCGGTAGCATCCCCGACAAAACGCATCTTGAGTATATGCTTCGCGACAATGAGCTGATTGGGTTCAAGGGGACGAAGTATGTCATGGACAGGGGCTTTTTCACAGCGGACAATCTTAGGTTCATGACTGAGGCGGGCGCACGGTTCATCATCAGCGTGCCAAATTCAAGCCTGTTCGCTAGGGAACTGATCGACAAATACCGCTGCGAAATCGTCAACCGTTCGGAGTGCAGGCTGGGCAAGAATCTGCCTTATGCCAAGGCTGTGATCCGTGATGACTTCGGTATGCGAGTCAAGGCACACATCTACTACAATCCTGCCAAGGCCGCTGCGGAAGAGGAAATCCTGTTCGACGAGATCGAACGGTGTGAGTGTGCGCTCGGCGAAATGACAGAGCCGCCTGCCAGAATCCTGCAATATGACCGGTATTTTAAGATCAACCGTACAAAAGAAGGCGGGCTTGGGTTCATCCGTGATACCGGAAAGATTAATGCGGTCATTTCCAGGCTCGGTTTTTTTATCATCGTCGAGACTGATTTCGAGGTATCATCACTCGATGTTCTCATGACCTACCGCCAGAGAGATGTTGTGGAGAAATCCTTTGATGATCTTAAGAATGAACTGGATATGAAACGCCTGCACTGCCACAGCGATCAGACGGCCGAAGGGAAGATGTTCGTTGCTTTTTTCGCATTAATACTGCGTTCCTGCATGCAGAACAAGCTCAGGACATATATGGCCGAGACCGGTACAACATTTTCTTCGGTGTTGAAGGAACTTCGCAAGATTAAATACGTGCACATCAGGGAAGGGAAAAAACTCCTGTCACCTATCACGAAGAAGCAACGGGATATCCTAGATGCCTTAGGCCTATCCACGGAGGATTTCACAGTCTGGCTCGATTCTTTGTCTGTATAGTATAATTTCGCGGGAGTTTAGGATGCAAGTAAAACATGATAGCTTACACCGCTTCATAGAGCAGATTTCAGATACAGTCTTATACAGTCTTAATAACAAGCTGGCCCCCAGGATATAGGACTTGCTTACAAAGTCCAATATCTTGAGGGCCAGCCGTCCCCTAAAATACCCATCGATTATGTCAAAATTCGACATAATACGACAAAAAGCATTCTAGCATACCCGCCTTCATGATGGCAAGAATGAAATGAATTTATTGTATATTTTTCTTCTCGCCTGACAGATAGTTTACGGTTCCCTCGGCAATAGCCAAAGCAAGTTCGTTTTGAAAGCTATCTTGAGTAAGCAGCCGTCGTTCGGCGGAGTTCGAGATATAGGCAGTCTCAATTATAACACCGGGGATATCGGTATGCGTAAGAAGATGGAACCGACCTTTTAAGGGATTGTGGCAGGTACGGCTGCCCCCATCAACAGGAATGTTGTTTAATGCTCTCTGAATGCTTAGCGCAAGCTCCTTGCTTTGTTCTATTTTGTCACCGTAAAAAACTACAGAGCCATCTGCCTTCGAGTTATCTGCATTACTGTTGACGTGAATGCTTAAGAAAAGCTGGGCCTTGCTTTGATTGATGATATGGGACCTGGCAATTAAGTCACGCCTGTGCCTTCCGGCAGAAGAATCATCCAGTTTATCGAGGGAGATGTCCTCCTTTCGAGTCATGATGACGGTATAACCCTTATTCTCCAGGGCTTGCATAAGCTTTTTTGAGATTGAAAGTGTCAGATCCTTTTCTAATATGCCTTCTCGATTGGCCCCGCCGTCCCCCCCGCCATGCCCGGGATCTACCACGATTACGCCATTCATGGGGTCAACGAACGTATTGGCAGGAGTATGAGAAAGGTAATAGCCTAATGAATATAGTGAAAGAGCGGCAAATGCCACAAAAAACGTACCCAGGAGCAAAAGCTTTCTAGGCATAACAAGAACAAAAAGACGTTTCATGAGTTAACTCCAAGAGGTGTCTATCAGCATAATCTTATTCCCGGGCTGATGCATCTATGTGGAAAGGTGGCTTTACTCTACTTTGGCTTAATTTGACTACCGTTTCGTGTTATTCATATTCTCACTGGTATCGCTCTTTATCGCGTTTCTGGTTCATGTCCTTTCAAGAAAGCAGCGTCAATCGGGCGATGGCGATTAATCGCCACCGCTCGGCTTCTTGCCGCTTAGAGCATTTTCTACGGCCTGCATATAGGCCTTGCTAGTGGTTGTTGCTCCTGTTATGGCGTCCGTATTGGCGTTTTGGTCACGGATAATCTTGCTGAATACCCCTTCGGCGTAGGTCGCGTAGGGGCTTTTTCTTGGGTCGATGGATTCTATTTTAACAATTTTATGATCGGCTACCTCCACACGCACCTTATACACATAATTTCCCACATTAGCCTCTCCGTAATAGGTTCCGTTATCAAGCCCGCTCAGTTGAGTGTCCGAGATGGTGGTCTGACGTATTTTGTTTAGGTTTATGGATTGTGCGATGGGCATTGAAAGTGTCACCAGGAGAATGGGAATGAGCCATAGGACGAGCTTGCCTTTATTGATCCGGCGTTTTTCCTGCCGCTTGCCCCAGGGCTTGAAAATAGATAGTGCGCCGGCGGCCAGCATGAGGAACAGCTCGATGCAGACGAAAACGAGAGCCTTTTGTTCAAAGAGCGCATATTCGTTTTTCATGGTTGTGCTATTGAAGCCTGCATCAGAAAGGGAGGTCATTCCGCTTAGAGAGGGGCCGAGGCCCACCCAGGTTACAGCGAAAAGCATCATCACAATGAGCCATTTCATAAGAATCCAGTGGTATTTCAAAATGCCCCATTCGGTAAAAAGCTCATATATCAGAGAGGTTCCAATAAGTACAAAAGAACAAACCGTTACAACATTCATAAAGATCTTAAGTATTGTGTAATCAAGTGTAAAGACGTCGGTTCCGGTGCCGGGGTTCAGCTTGATAAGCAGAAGGGCAAGAATAGCTAGGAGACTTCCGAGGGTTCCGGCGATAGAAAGAATGTGTACAAGCTTAAGACACTTCTTGAAAAAGGGATTCAGCATAAGCTCCTTGTTCATATGAATGACCTCGCATTTCTTTAGGATTAAGCCTATTCTAACGCCTTAAGACCTTGTAAGAAATCGAGTGAAAGTATGATTTTAGGCTTGATATGTCTATGATACTTTTGTATGAGAAAGGCTAAAACCATTACGTTCAGACACTTGTGGAGATTCTAGCTTTGTCGATCACGCATCAGGTTCAAAAGTTCCATTTTGCTGCTCACACCGGTTTTCTGATAGATATTATAGACGTGTCTTTTGGTGGTAGACAGGGAGATGTGAAGAGCCTCACAGATAGCGTTATAGCTTGAGCCGCTTATTAGTAGCTCTATGACTTCTTTTTCACGTGCTGTTATTTTGTAGGTCTCATAGAAGGCTTGACTATCAGTTATGGTTGCAGCATGGGGCGCAGGCTCTCCTCTTTCCTCGAAATAACCCTTGAAGGTTTTATAGCCATAGAGCACGATAAGGCCATTAAGTGAGAGAAAGAAAAGGGGGACGGATAGGATGCCATAGGGAAAATGGGGGCCAATGACAGGCATTTTCTCAATAAAAATATCCAGCAGAAGATAAGGAATAAAGACGATCATCAGGCGGGTAAAGGCTCGTACAAAAGCCAGCTTGTCCGCTGTTGTGCTTGTTTTAAGTCTGTAGGCCTGGATCAGCATGTAAGAGAAGGAGGCTAGCAGGCTCATGCTTGCCATGGCCACGAATATAAGCTTAAGGGGTACTAACTCATATAAAATGTAAAGCACCGGTTGAGCAATTGAAAGCGCAACGAAGAAACGATGGGCTTTTTGGGGTATGGTTTGCAGGAAAAAGCTGTGGGATAGATGAGGCAGAAAATAGATGCAAAGCGTACAGCCAATAACGCCCAGCAAACGGTCCATACTGCTTAAGAAATAGCCTTGAAGGCTGTTAACCAGAAGATAGGAATCGATGGTCTGTGAAACAAGAATTAAGGTTAAAGAAAATAAGGCCCATGCCAAATGCCTGGTCCAGGAAAGCCGTGTTCTTAGATAAATGAATAAGGACAAAAGATTACCGCCCACGGCCACTAATAATGCAAGGATGTTCACCAAGAAGAAAACATGCTTCATAAAACCATTATATAGGCCGGAGTTTTCCTTTTCAATCGGGTCAACGGTGTTAAATACAGGGTGATAATGGGTAAATCACTATCAAAAATCCGCAGGGAGGTATGACCGCAGATGCACTTAAATGATGACAGAATCGCACTTCGGAATTTCTTCCTGTCAGCAGGGCAGGAGGAACACCCAGTTAAGAAATACCGCTATGCGGCCAAAATGAGGCTGCTTTTCATCATACCTGTGTTGTTCGGCTTTACCTTTTTATCTATGCTAAGTGCCCTAAAAGAAACGTCGGACATAACGAAATTTAAGACGCTGATTTCTCTTTGGGGCGGTATCGCTGCTGTTTATATTTCTATCAATATAGGGTCGCTTCTTTCTAAAAGAACCCGATTGATGCTGGTTTTTTCATATGCAAGCATTGTGGCAGAGCTTCTGACCAATGAAATCATCATCTATATGACAGGGCTTGTCATTTCGCATGCGTTTATCTTCATCGTGCTTTCCATTGCTTTATACCGTGTCTTTTTCGATTACTGCCACAGCCTTGTTTCGGTTATAACAAGCTTGACTGTTCATCTGGTTGTTATGGGGGGTTACATGTCCGGCAGGCTCCCGCTGCCGCCTGCTACAAAGCTGATGCTCTGGCCCGAATATACTTTTCAGGCCGTTGCTAACTTTACCATTGCAGTTGTTTTGGGAATTGTCCTTACCTTTTTTGTTATCAATCTTGGCATGAACCAGATTTATCTTCTGCGCCAGGCGGTCATAGAAAACTGGAGCAAGGACTTGGCTTGCCTTGAGCGCTACTCAAGGGCTGTGGCGGCTTGCTCATCAGCTTAAAATGGTCGAAACCATTGCCGAAAATGCGGGAACAGCGCTTTCAAGCCTGGAACGTATCACGAAGGAGCGCCAAAAAGCAAATACTGACGGTTTGACGGGCCTATTCAACAAACGCTATTTCCTCGAACGCTGGGAATCGGAAGTGCAAAAGGCACTCGAGAATCAAAGGCCCGTTTCAATAGCCATATTTGATATTGACCATTTCAAAAGCTATAATGATACCTTTGGTCATGTTGAAGGCGAAGGTCTTTTAAAGCTCGTGGCCCACCCCATTGCAGGCTCTGTTAGGCCCAGTGACGTTGTTGCCAGATTCGGCGGTGAGGAATTTGTTGTCATCCTTACCAACACATCGGTTGAGGCTGGCTGTACCGTGGCAGAAAGAGTACGCGCCGCTGTTGAGTCCCTCAAGGGGGCAGAGGTTCTGAGGCCTGTTACCGTCTCGGGAGGCGTTGCTTCATGTCCCCATGACGCAGTAGATGCCAAGCTCGTTCTGGAGCAGGCTGATAAAAAGCTCTATCACGCCAAGCAATCAGGAAGGAATCGTGTTAGTGTATAGATCACCCTTTTAGGGATCATACGTAGGACTTTGATGAGGCTTAATCGGGATGAGGCTTTAGGCGGGATACAAGGCTCAAGGCTCATCCTTTCATCTATAAGGTCACTTTAAGCTGAATGGGTAATAGACCGCGGCGTGTTGACGAAAGCAATCAGGCAGTGTATACTAAAATGTACCTCCTCAAAACGGGAGGCTTTTTTATCCGTTAAGGATGTCGCTTAAACCTTAGCGTTAGGTTTGATAAGAAGGGAATAAAATGGCTCAGGAAGGCACAAAATCTATTGTTCAAAATCGCAAGGCCAGACACGACTACTTTATTGAGGAGTGTATGGAAGCAGGAATTGTCTTAACAGGTACAGAGGTTAAATCTCTGCGCTTGGGCCGTGCCAACCTTCAGGACAGCTATGCCACCATCAAGAACGGCGAGGTTTTTGTCAGCGGCCTTCATATCAGCCCCTATGATATGGGAAACAGATTCAATCACGATCCTTTGAGAACCCGGAAGCTTCTGCTGCACAGCATTGAGATTAATAAGCTCATAGGGCTTACGCAGAAGAAGGGGCTTACGCTGGTTCCCTTAAGCCTTTATTTTAAGAAGGGCATGGTCAAGGTTGAGCTTGCGGTTGCACGAGGCAAAAAGCTTTATGACAAGCGCGATGACATTGCCAAGAAGGATGCTGAACGGGAGATTGACCGCCGGATGAAAGATTTCTCAAGGTAATAACCGACTAGTGATTTTATTGGTCGATTATGATACAATAACCTTATCAAGAACATTGTAGTTGTTAGCCATCCCCTTAATCGGGGGTGTTAAGGTTTCGACGGGATTGTTGAGACGTGAGAAGCGGGTAGTGGATTCTCGTAGGCCACTTAAAAAAACGGGAACTTAAATTAAACGCTAACAATAATAGCAATTTAGCTTACGCAGCCTAATTAAGGCAGCCGTCCTACCTTTGAACACCACGGC
>JAOABT010000143.1 GCA_026418215.1 Clostridia bacterium
TCCTTCGGGAATACTTTACTCTTATAGTAATAGCTCAGTAGGGAATCAGCGCAGGCCTTCGACCACTTTGATCCCTCTTGTTTTAAAGTCAGGAACGTCTTTCCGTCGGAAAATACTCTGAATGTCTTTGTAAAACTACCGACTCCGTAAAAAGTAATAACCAAAATTCCTTCAACCAGGCGGGCCGTGTAAATGTGCTCAACCTTTTCTGCCTTAACTTTGGGGGCCTGGCTTCTGCGTTTTATCGTCTCCCATGGCATATTGATGAGGGCAGCCTTTTTCATAAACTCCACCTCACAGCAATTCGGCCAGCGATAGGCTAAATGATGGTGCTAGACTCTCCGGCGCGGGTACCGATTCTTTCCGCTCCACAGGTGTATGGTCAATGCCAAAATAGCCCCTCACGATCTCAAAGCCCTTGCTGTCAGGTATGCACACGCCACCTCTACCTTTGGATAGCTTTCGGGCCTCTTCTTCAATGGCTTTATAGGCCCCCGTAATGTGCTTGCCGTTCTGCATGATCTTCTCGGCTATCGATGGCTCCCGCTCTATCAATTCAAGAATGTATTCCCCAATGCATTGAACATTCAAGTCATCTTTTTCACTGTCCATTTCGTTCTTGATTTTCTCTATAGCCTCTTGTACCATAAGCTTTACACCTTGCCTTTCAATCAAACTTCCAAACGTTTGGAAATATTAATCCTGTTCAGAAGCTTCAAACATGCTGATTTGGGCATCCTTTTTGTGAATCAGAATCATGTCCTCGTCACCGACGATTACGAGTTTTTCTGTCACAACGCCCTCAAAAAACCCGCTGTGTATCAACTTGCTCTTGATCTTGTGGCTAAAACTTGGCTCAAATATCGGCGCCGTCTTCTCTCCTTCTTCGATGGTGTCCTTTCTTAGCTCAATTTTGAGCTTTAAATTGATCTCACCCTCATCCAGAGAATCTTCTTTCATCTTTCTGATTGCTGCGTTGAGCATCCTATCAAAGTCCTCAGATACTCGCAGGAGCTCTGTATCCTTAATACTAATCATTCTGGTACCCTCCTTAATGCCTCCCCCTCGTGAAGGCCTCTCTTATCCTGGTCAAGAATGGCTTGTCCGATATGTATACGATTGTCCTGTTGCGCATCTCGAGAGTTGACACTTCGGCACCCATCTGTTTTAGGAGATCAATGTCATGAGTCGTTTTTGGATCAGGATACCCGCTGTCGTTGACCACTTCCATGTTGTTGATTCTTATAGGCTATCTGTCCATGTTCTACACCCTTTCTTTTAAAGCTTTTGCATATGCCCCGGCGCTCGGGACAGCACTTTCCTGCGTAACAATCTTCACAGCTCATAAGTCTGTCACCTCCAGTAACGGGAAAACATCTTCTGCGGCAAAATGATGAATGTCCCCGGGCTTATACTGCTCTCTGTTTACGGTAAACTTGGAGTCGCCTTGATATAGTTCTGGCAGCTTCGACGGCGGCCGGATGCACTCAACGATCCTAACGCTGATTCGTGGCCCTCCGTAGCACTTGTGCGGCCCGACAATTATCCCCCGGTACCGTCCATACCAGCGGTCGTCTGCTTCACAGTAGGCCCCTATTAGATGTGATGCTATCTGAGACTCATACCTTAGCGCTTTCACACTCACCCTACTCACCTGCCTTTAAATAGACGTCTTGCCTTATGCCGGTCACCCTATGTACAATCTCTAGCCTGTCCATAAAGGCTTTTATGATTAACCATTCCCGAGGATCTAGTCCGCTGTTCTTCATTGCAATCTTCTGTGCCCTTGTTGGTCTTACTCCGTGCTTCATTCTTCACTCTCCTCATCAAGTAAATAGTTCTGACCAAATAGCTTAATAAACTCATCCCGAGAATGCGTCTCTTCAAACCTTGCCTGATATTCTTTTCTTAACTCTGTTGCGAGCTTACCTTTGGGATTGTTGGTGACTTCTGCGTGGCATATCTCGACGCATAATTTGACTTGCATTTTCAGCCTTATTGATAGTTGGCGGTTCTTTCCCCCAAACACCTCGTGAGTGCTGGCAAATGGAGTGCCGTGGTACCGGCATAAATCGTTTATCGTCGGAACCGGATTGTTGAGGGCTTTCTTCTGTTTCCTGAACGCTGGTTTTGGAAACTTAGGTATGTACTCTGCCGTGTTTTTCATATGTTCCTCAGCTGGCCAGAGAATCATGTCAATTTAAAAATATTGTGGTATAATCTCCCATGAAAGGTGGTGTTAGCTTGCCAGAAAGTAAAAACGAGTTATTTAATGAAGGCGAGTTGGGGCTTATATTGCGGCTGCTTGATGATTACAAAAATGATCTTGTTGAAGTTCTCGAAAATAAAGCTTTAACATCCGGTCCACGAAATAATGCTATTGATAATCAAGCTGTTGCGTTCTCCTGCATAAGGAAACTCAAAAAGATGTTAATAAGCATTAATGTTGATCCCCAAAAGTACCTCTATAGTGAAGAGTAATCAAACTATAATTTTGGCATCCCTGTCCTACTGAACTGGTCGCTTATCATCCTGTTAACCGCTCTTGCTAGTATTTTTTTAGCTTTTCCTGCTTCAATGTTAATCCCGACATCCAAATTAATTGGCTGCTTTCTGAGCTGGTCCTCGAGGGCAGCTATTCTTTCTTCTAATGATCGAATCTTCTTTCTTCCAAACATCCTTCTTCACTCTCCTTTCTTGGTAATTTTCTTGTTCCCTTCATACTTTTTTTTTAGTGACTGGTTGATATGCTTTATCACTTCTTCTTTTGTTGCTTCAATGCCACCTATGTAAAAAGTTATTTTTAACTGTCCTTCAAATGTCTGCAAGCTTAAGCCCCCTTTGCGAGAATAGAACGGTCTAGGCCTAAGAAAGCAACAATTTTTTCTTTTTGAATGTCTCCTGGTCGGTTTCCATTAAAAATGTCATAAAGATATGATAAGGTGATTTGCATCTCGCTGGCTAAGTCACCAAGAGACATGTCCTTATCAATTAGCGCCTTTCTGACTTCTTTTTCAAACCGACTCATTATCTTTTTCTCAAATTTTTTCAACTCCATTCTCCTCCTTCCATGAGTAGAATATTTTAGGCTAAAACTGTTGACAAAGTAATATTTTAGTGCTATTTTTAATATAAGTTGAAAAAATTCAACACTAAATAAACGTTGGTTTTCTTATCATAAGGCTAAGATAACCATCTGTTTTACCGTTGTTATATTATTTCGTCGAATGTTTTAGCGTAGTTTCATTATAGACGAAATAATTCGTCTTGTCAACGGATAGTATGAATTTTTTCAGCTAATACTCTATGTGAGGTATTAATTATGAGTATCGTTGGCAAGATAAAAGAACTGTGCGACAACGCAGGAACTACTATTGCCGCAGTTGAAAGGGAGTTGGATCTTGGAAAAGGTTTGATTAGGACATGGGACAGAGGATCCCCGAGATATGAAAATATTCGGAAAGTAGCTGACTATTTTGGAGTAGGAGTAGAAGAAATTACAGGTGAAGATTCAAATGACATGGCTAAAGCTCAAAATAACACAGAAAGAAGATTGCTGCTATTAGCAAGAAAAGCAATGGATATCCCTGATCAGCAAAGAGAATCCATTATAGAAATGTTCGAAAAAACCATTGATGTTTATTTAAATGCTAAAGGGGTTAAAGGAGATGACTAGGCTTGATATTGTCGCTGAAGAGTAACCGCAAACCAAATTACAGAAAATGTGAATTTCTCGCAACAAGGTTATTGCAACAACAAAGTTTATCATCATTAAATATCAGTGTTACAGAGCTTAAATATGATAAAAAAATTATTTTTGACACCATCCAAAACTATTGCAGGACCGTAGGTGAGGATATACAGAATTTTCACCTCAATGGTTTCTTAAAAGATGGCTGCACAATAGTTTACAAAGGCTTCTATTTGGTACTTTATAATTACTTTGCTTCGACTAATCCAGGACGACTTAATTGGACACTTGCGCATGAAATCGGGCACATATACCTTGAACACAAAGCGGATGAGGAACTGGAAGAAAGAGAAGCCCACTGGTTTGCCGCACAGCTACTTATGCCAGAGTACATAATAAGAAGTATTGAACAGTATGTCGGTAGACTTTGCTCCTCTGATTTAACTAAACTATTTAATGTTAGCGAAGCGGCAGCATACAGCAGGCTTAATAATCTATCAAAGATGTATAAGCGGCCACCAAGTAAAGAAGAATATGAGGTCCTTAGAATGTGCAAACCATGCATTGATAGTTTCTGCATGAGTAAAGATGTTCTTATTAATCCTAAAACAAGCGATCAGTATTATAAAAAAATGCTATTGGTAAAGGGTTATAGTAAATGAAACGTGCGGCACTCTATATCAGAGTTAGCACAGATAGACAAAGCGAGGAAGGATATTCCATTGAATTTCAAGAGGAAAAGCTTAGGGCCTATTGTAAAGCCACCGATATGGTAGTGAGTAAGGACCATGTTTTTATTGACCCAGCATATTCAGGTTCTAACTTGAATCGTCCTGGTTTACAAATGCTTATTAGCCAAGTAGGAAATTTTGACACTGTTGTTGTGTACAAGCTTGATAGGTTATCCCGGTCACAGAAAGACACTCTACATTTAATTGAGGATATTTTTATACCTAACAATGTATCTTTTATTTCTATCTCCGAATCATTTGATACTGGCACCCCTTTTGGTCGTGCCATGGTAGGGATTCTTTCAGTCTTTAGCCAGCTCGAAAGAGAAAATATTAAAGAAAGAATGCTTTCAGGTAGAGTCCAAAGGGCAAAAGAAGGATTTCACAATGGGCAGCACAATACCCCTATAGGCTATAGATATGTTGATGGAACCCTAGTTAAAGATGAATACGAAGCCAAGCAGATAATTGAACTGTGCAACCTATACCTTAAGGGCTATGGAACTGGCAGAATACAGCAGGAAATGCGAAATCGCGGGTACAAGACTAATTATGGTTACTGGACTCGCGCATCTATTAATACAATTCCTTTTAACCCTGTTTATCGGGGTAAAGTTACTTTTGCCGGTGAAGAATACCAAGGAGAACATGAAAGGATTATTTCAGATGATCTTTATTTGCAGCTTCTTGAGCAAAAAATGCTAAGGGCAAAAGGTTCTGCCTTTAAACGTAATTATCTTCTTTCAGGGCTTTTGTGGTGTGGGCACTGTCAGGGAAGAGTTGCAGCTAAAAATATTCACAACCGGAAATACTATGCCTGCTACAGTGCCACAAAATCATCAAAGCACATGATCAAGGACCCTAATTGTTCTCTTCCTCGATTTACGATGGATAAGTTGGAAAGCGATATTTTCCAGCATATTATGGATATTTATAGAAACACTGATCGGTATATTGAGGAACATAGATTAGAGCATGAGTCCGGAGATATTTCTCTATACAAAAAAAGAATAGAGGCCCTTGATAAGCAAACCAAGCGCCTCATGGATCTATATCAATTTGAAGAGATTGAAGCTGGGGAGATCAGAAAGCGAATAGATGCCATCCAATCTGAAAAATCCGTAATACAGCAAAGTATAGCAAGCATCACGCATTATGACTATGAAGGGTTCAAAGATTCAATTCAGGCTTTAGGTGATGAGTGGGGAGACTTAAGTATAGAAGAAAAACGTGAATACCTAATGGGTGTTATTGATAAAATCACTTTATATAACTCTGGAAATATCAAAATAGAAATAAAAGTGAATGTTGCCATATGACTATATCATCTGAATCATCCAGCTCGCGACGGGAGCCGTTGCAACCTCACCCATGATATTAACGGTGCCATCAGTCTTCTTCTGGAGGTCCAAACCCTCCTGCCCGGAAACCGTAGCGGTCTCACGAAACGAAACGATATTTCTTTTGGGATAGAGCTTTCGTAAATGGAGTTCGAAAGCCATTTCCTGAATTCTCAGTGTAAAGGTGTGATTGATAAACTTTATAATGGACATCAGCAGGGTCGTTTTTCCTGTTCCCTGAAAGCCTGTTATCGCGGTGACTCTGCAGCCCTTAATGAGCCATCGCATGCATTCAATGGGAAGCTGATTATTCTTATCGTTTATAAGATCCTCTGGCTGCTTGTTTTCCGCACTATCAAACTTTCTTACGAAGAACACCCAGGATTCACAAAAAGGGGGTCTTGCTACAACGACACGGCTGCCATCCTTCATCTCATTTACCTTATATCCACATGTCTCTGACAGCTGGCCGGGATTATTATACCGGTAAATGTTTTTGCATACCCGCTTGAGTTCTTGCTCCGAGCCAAAGCTTAGGAATTCCAGGTGAATGGTTTTTCCCCTGAAGAATATCCACACGCTGTCATAGGAGGCTGGAAGTGTAGATAGCAAACCATTATTATAGGTAAGCTCCTGAAAAAAGGTGCTCGGGATACCAGATACACCACCGCTTACACCGTCGATCTTCATATCCCGAATTTCATCCACTACACTGTAGCCTTTGTAGCTTTGATAAATCCTTTGAACCACAATGTTCAGCTTGTCGTCAAAATCACTGATCCTGCCAACCTTGTTGTAATACGCTTCTTCTATCTCCTCTGCAATAATGGCAAAGCGCATACCTTCTGAAGAATCGCTGTCTTTTGGCTTATCGAGCTCATTCTCGATTATGAGCTTCTCGAGAGCACGAAGACCGTGCTCCTTTTTATAGTGGTAAAGAAGGATCTCAAATTTATCCTGGACAGTTAAATACCTGGGACTTGAAAAGTTTATTATTTTATCAATGTTCGTTTCATCAATAAGGTAATTCTTAAGGAGAATATCTCGTATGTAGTTCTTTACAAAGGACTTCGCGTTAATATCGCCATAGGTGCAGGATTTGAGTGCGGCCCTTAGCTGATTTTTGTTGTGTAGCCTCTTTTCAAACTCCTCTCGTGAGATATTAAGAGAATAAAGATTGGTCTTCAGAAGGTCGTCAAAAACATTTTTAACATATTCAACGAGGGTTTCCATCAAATACTTGTCTTCATTGAGGTCATAGGTAAGATACTTGGTTTTACTTGATTTAAGGTAATAGAATAGACCTCCTGCCATACCCACTATGATAAGAATTATGATGAGCTCATTCACTATCAATCACCCAATTTCTTAAGCTCAATGTCGATGTTGAGGGCATTCAAGACAACCCCCGCCGTCCGACGGATTTCATTAACAAATTGATAATTTGGATCATCCTTTTCCGACTTAAGATTTCTCATAATGAAATCGATGGCACCGCCAGCGGCACAAGCATCGGCATATTCCGTGTTGTAGGGTATTACTGTGATAGGGTCCTTTATAGTATATTTTCTCTGCAGGGACTTGGCGTTATAGCGCGAATCCTTATCATACCGTCCCAAAACAAAGATACATTTTTTGTGGATATCCTTGTAATTCTTTAAAAAATCCTCTACGACACGGGTATTCTGAGTCAAATTGATAACTAATACATCGGAGTGCTGAATGATTTTTTGGGTCAGCTCATTGGACTCAGTACTAAGGTCTACGAAATTTATATCGTAGCATTCCTTACATAATGCCAAAAAGGGGTCAATGACCTCATTGAGATCCTTATAATAAAGACCTTTATTTGTAATTGTAGTACCAATGAGCAGTTCAAACTTGTTTTTCATAAGCGTGGTGGTATAGCTTGATATATCCTGTTTGTCTGCTTTACTGTATTTAATATACTTGCAAAGCGCATCAATTCCCAGGTTGCTGAGACTTGAAACCTCGTTTTCAAGGTAATCCTTGTCAATAAAGCATGTTTCCAGACCACTTCTCTGGTACTGATTGTGGCACAAGAGAATCCTTAGTCTGTATTCAAGTGCAACGATGGTAGAAATGGCTGCCATGCTGTATGTTGTTCCGGTCTGGTGGTAATTGCTCCAAAATGCAACCTGCACGTCAATGTCCCCTCTCGGCCTTTTTGAGCGCTTTAAGAAGATGCTTCTTTTCAATGTTAGAGAAAGTGTCCAATATCTCAAGCAGCATGTGTTTAAAGGCTTTTGAAATCTTCGTAAACCTGATAGTATCGTTATATTGGTTTTCTATTCTACATTTATAGTCCATCCCATCCAGATACATCATGTACTCCAGTGCTACATTGATTTTGTCATCAGCGCCTATAATTTTATTGATATATGGAATATTGATTTTACTATCAATGATATCTCGGTAAATTCTTATGAATTCCCTTTTCTCCTGTTGATCCTCTTCTGTTGAGTCAAATTGAAAGAAAACATGCAGGAAGCTGCTAAGCCTGATAATATTCATTTTTTCCATATCTAAAACGATAAAATGAACAGAGCATTCTTTAAAGTACTTGGCTAAACTTCTGTTTGTTCCAAAATCAATGAGGATAAAATCGTATTCCTCGTAGGCCATTTGTTCATAGTTTTGCTGACTGTCGCAACTAAGAAAGACATCTAAACCTTTCTGTGTCACAACCGTGCTATTGGAAATTTTGGAAACATGGTAGTCCCAAATGTGCTCGGAAGAAGCATCAACAATTGCGGCGGTCTTACCTGCTGCAAGCAGGGTTCTTGCCAAATACAGCATGATATCGCACTTGTATGATCCGATGAAACCGAGCTTAATTTTGGTTGAAGAACCCATTCGTATTAGCTCCTCCATTTTCTCCTGTATTAGCTGCAGGTTGTGCTGCTGGCGGTGTAGCAGCTTGGCTTTCCGAGGGGGGCTGTGTTGCTGCTTTCTCTGTCGCTTCTGTGGATTTGGCTTGCTCTTGCGTTACCCCAGAATCGACGTTTGAGATATCCTCTTGAGACATCCTCATCAAGCGCTCGTCAAGTGCTTTTCTCGCTTGAGCAGCTAATTCCATAGAGGCCTTTTCCAGAATATTGGGATTAGACAGCATGGCGTTTTTCACATCGTTGTTAAAGGGATATGTAGGCACCAACTCCTTTTGCATGGCTGCCTGAACATACTTTGTAATATAAATCTTGCTTCCTTTGTTAAGATACGCATCAATAATAGCGCTGCTAATGGTCATGATTTCCTTTTCATTGAGCCAGGTCCAGATTGTGTTTTGCTTAGAATTGATATCTATAATCTTCCTCTTGGCTAAAACAATATAGTCCTCTCCATTGGGGAAACGCAGGCGGATATCGACATAATCATTCTTGGTCAGATTTGTTTGTAGAAAGAACATGTTAAATTCCATTTCTCTGACATCATCCGGGAGCTTTTGTTCGGCTATCATGTTTTTCGTAACGGGAAGTTGGGCCTTTAGGTCACAGACGGAGAGCTTCCCAAAATCGCTCTCAGAGATAAATTCTGTCTGTGGAAGCGATGAAACAATCTCCTTCTTCTCAAATAGAGCTTCTTCTAGAACGCTGTTGAACTTAATATCTGAAATTGGGACGAGAACCTGCTTTTTATTGGAAGCAACCATATACTTAAGCTCATTGATCTGACCCTTGTAGGATTTTTCAACACTTTTTATCTGATTAAGGCCAAGAAAAACGAGAGATGAAATCACAACCATATTGAGAATGACAATTATGATCGTTGTTATTAGATTTGCCTTGTTCTTTCGCACGATTCTTACTGCCATTTATTCACCTCTATGCTTATTTATCTATTTTATGACAAATATTCTCATTAACAACATAGCTTAAATGTTATTATTTGTCAATAACATTAATTTTGGGTAATTTGATTATTGCTCATGTATCACACCGATTTACTTATTAGCAAAAAGGCAATCAGGAGAAACATTTCAGAGATATGGTGCAAAAATAAAGGGTAACTTCTTGACATTACTTTTAACATTTTATAACATTAAAGATAATCATTTGCTTTCGGATATTCTTTTGGCAC
>JAOABT010000198.1 GCA_026418215.1 Clostridia bacterium
AGATGTGTATAAGAGACAGCTCCCAATTCTCTGTAAAAGAGAATCTGCTGCAGCCGGTTGACCTGGGATTCACCATAAATACGATACCCTGAGGAGCTGACTCTCGCCGGCTTGAGAAGTCCGATCTCATCATAATACCGTAGGGTCCTTGTGCTGATTCTTGCCATTTGAGCGAGTTGCTGTACGGTGTATTCCATGCTTTAACCTCCCGACACTCTCATCATACAGGTTAACGTAACGTCAAAGTCAAGCGTTATTTTTTATAATTTTAATTAAAAGCACTTTCCCTCGGAAATTCTATATATGCCGAAGGAAGGGGGTGATCCTACGAAGCCCACACTTTCCAAGAGAGACTTAAAAATGGCTTTGGCAGTTAGTTTGAGCATTCTTACAGCCCAGGCTTTCAAGCTCAAGTATCCTTTCTTTACAGCCATTGCAGCCCTATTTTCCATGGAAAATACCCTGGCCAATTCCTTTAAGGCGGGTATCTTTCGCATTTTGGGAACGGTTATCGGAGCGGTGCCGGCGTCCTCTTCATGCTCTTACGACCAGGAAGTGCCCTCTGATCAGGTAGAGGCATGCTCCTGATTATCCTGGTCTGCAAGCTTTTTCAGTCGATGCCGGCCGTCCCGATAGCAGGTGTTGTGTTCGTGGCCATCATGCTGAGTCAGGATATGAATCCGTTCTCTAATCATTCATATACTAGAGTAGCAGCTGTCATTTTGGAGGTCTTCCTAAGATGAAGAATTGCTTCGATGCCCGCGGTATATGCCTTGGCGGCTTGTTTTCGGCTGTTGCCGTGCTTTTCCAGTCAGCTCCTGTCTACCTTGCCGGTGCAGGCCTTATGTTAAGCCCCTTTTCAACCTTGCCCATAGCCCTGCTGTCCTTCATGTCCCCTCCTCTCGGTCTTGCAGCCTACGCGGCGTCTGCATTTATTCTGTTTATGATCAGCACCCAAGAGGCAGTCATATTCATGCTTGCCACTGGCTTGCTGGGTTTGGCTCTTGGTGGTCTTCATAAGAAAGGCTTTATCCTTTGCGAAGGGGCTTCTGCTGTTGCCCTATTTGCCGGAGTCGTTATCATGACCTACCTGGTGGGTATTCCGTCCTTCGGAAGCCTCACAGCCAAGTTCACCGTCTTTGCCGGGCTCCTGTTTATCCTGGCCTTCTCGATTGTCTACTCCTGGGTGTGGCAGTTTATTTTAAGAGTTATAATCAGGCTTTTACGGCTAAAAAATAATTCAGACCATTAGGAACACCAAAAGGGGCATTTGAATATACTAGCACCAGCTTTTGCTTTGTTAGAAGAAGGTGTTCTCTTGAGTAATGGCGGTCAGGCTTCAGCCCCTGCAAGGAAAACAGACCCCAGCGCTATTGCTGTACCTCAGGGCTTTAAGGTCAGCGTCTTTGCCGAAGGTCTTACAACACCCATCAACCTGATCCTGACGGACGACGGAGAAATGCTGGTTGCGGATGCAGGCATCACTTCCGGCAGCGGAAAGGTGCTAAAACGTATCAACAACCGCTTTGAGGTTTTTGCCGAAGGCTTTATACCGCCTCTTACCGGTATTACAGCTTACCAAGGCGATATTTATGTGACCCACAGGGGACATGTGACGGCCATCAAGCCTGACGGTACCAAGGTAGACATTTTAAGCGGCTTGCCAAGCTATGGAGACCACCACAACAACCGCGTGGTTTTTGGTCAGGATGGAAAGATGTATTTCGGTCAGGGCACTGCCACTAATTCAGGCGTGGTAGGGCCGGACAATGAGGAATGGGTCAAAAACTACCCCTTCTTCCATGACTATCCCGGCTCTACGCTGCAATTGGTGGGTTATAATTTTGTCAGCCAGAATTTTTTAAGCCAATCACCCCAGGATATCGCCTACACAGGCGCTTATGCTCCTTATGGCGTGCCTTCTGCGCCGAGCGAAATTGTCAAAGGTGTTGTAAAAGCCAGCGGAAGCGTGCTTCGCGCCAACCCCGACGGCTCAAACCTGGAGCTGGTGGCCTGGGGGCTAAGAAATCCCTTCCGGATGAAGTTTGACCGCTATAACCGCCTTTTCAGCACCAATCACGGCATGGATGTCCGCGGCAGCCGACCCGTTGCCAATTCACCTGACGAGCTCTTGCTTATCCAGCCGGGGGCCTGGTATGGCTGGCCCGATTACACGGGCGGTTTCCCTGTCACACTTCCCGATTTCAGGCCTCAGGGGCTTCCGCAACCCATGTTCATTCTGGCCTATCATCCCATGAACCCTCCCATGCCTCTTGTGAATTTCACGCCGCACTGTGCCATTATGGGCTTTGATTTTAACCCTTATCCTGAATTTGGCTCGCGTGATGACATTTATATTGCGGAATTCGGAAGTGAAGCCCCAGAGACGACAGGCGGCCTTCCTCTGCCACAAGTAGGTCACCGGGTATCAAGGATTGACATGCAGAACATGACCGTCAATACCTTTGCCATCAATAAATCGAGCTTTGCGGCCTCCTATACGAACGAGGGCGGCCTGGAACGTCCTATTGACGTACTTTTCGGGCCCAATAACGAGCTTTATGTGGTTGACTTTGGAATGACGTCCGGCGAGGAAGAGGACTACCTGCCCGGCACGGGCGTAATCTGGGTTATCACCCGCGAAGGCTCCTAATGGACCCTCCTGGCTCAGGGTGCTTAACAGGTTCCCTTGAACAGAGTCTAAATGTATTTTTGTAAGCGATCCAAGGCGCATAGGCTTGTTTGATATTTGCAACTTCGCAGCAAGCTTGAGTGAGTCCGCTCCATGAAGAGCATGATATGCTTAGAGACACTAAAAAGGAGCTGTCTCAATTCGAATTTTCCATCATTTTGAGACAGCTCCCTTATGCTTCTAAGCACTATCTTAGGTCGTTAAAAAATAGATTTAAGCAACTTACTAAAATCGTGAAACAACACTCACCTTAACCCTAAAGCATTAACCCAAAACTCAGTAGCCAATCAGCTTAAGGAACGATTCCACCATTTCTGGGTCAAACTGCTTGCCAGAGCAATCCTTGAGCTCCTGAACAGCCTTATCGATACTCACCGCCTTCTGATAATGCCGGTCATGGGTCATGACGTCAAAGGAATCGACAATGGCCAGAAGTCTTGAAAGCTTGGGGATATCCTTACCCTTGAGACCTTGCGGATAGCCCTTCCCGTCGTATCTTTCGTGATGGCAGAGAATCTCCTCGGCGATATGGGCGAGCTCGGGTGTTGAAGCTGCGATACGGTATCCAATCTCCGAGTGGGTCTTCATGATCTCCCATTCCTCGTTGGTAAGCTTTCCGGGCTTCATCAGAACGCTTTCGGGGATACCGATCTTGCCGATATCGTGGAGAATGCCTAAAAGCGCCAGTTCGTCCAGCTCCTCCTGAGAAAGCTCCATGCTGGCACCAATACGCAGGCACATTTCCTTAATGCGCCGTGTATGGGCTTCCGTCTCGATGTGCTTTTCATGGAGTGATTGTTCAAGAGACGAAATAATGGCGCTGCGCGCGCTCCTGCTTTCCAGCAGCTTGTTGCGGTACATACGTTCCTCAGCGAGCTTGAGAACCGCGTTCAGGTCGGTCCTGGCATTGTCCCTCTGAGCTGAGCCCAAGGCAATACTGACCTTGATGGGGAAATGTGTAATCTCCTCGCACTCCTTTTTAATGCTTCGAATCAGGCCCTCCACATAGGAGGGGCTGCCATTGGGAATCAGAACAATGAATTCGTCGCCGCCCCAGCGAGCAGGTATGTCATCGCGTGCACAGCACTTCTTAAGAACCTGTCCTACGGTTCTCAGAAGCTCGTCACCCATCTGGTGGCCAAAGCTGTCGTTCATGATTTTCAGTCCATTGACATCGCCCATGACAATCCATGCGTGGGTAAGGTCAATGCTTCCGGGATTTTTGAGGATAGTCTCTACAAAAGCTCTGTTTTTGAGAGTCGTGACCACGTCGGTCTGGCTTAGGTAGCGATTCTGCTCTT
>JAOABT010000248.1 GCA_026418215.1 Clostridia bacterium
GATGCGGGCGACATCAAGACGCATAAGGTAAGTTCGGGAGAGAGCATCAACTCGATTACCAGAAAGTATTACGGCGATACAACACTTGTTGACAAGCTCTGCAAGTACAACAACATTACAGATCCCAATAAGATCAAAATTGGTCAGGTTATTAAGATTCCTCCTAAGGAAGTTTTAACGGCACAGTAACAGATAGCAATAAAAACGGTATGCTTCACCGAAGCATACCGTTTCTTTTTGTGACATTGTTAATTTGTGCATGTCTACTTTTTAAGATTGATATTTATATTGGTTTATTCCTATACGCTTTATTAAGCTACATAACCATTTTTACAAACGTTCCCGATAGGTTTACGATCCTTTAATAGAAGCTTATCAGAAACATGGGCTCCTTCAAATCCTTTTTGGTTACAAGAGGCTCAGTGGTAACGGTGATCGTCATGAACTGAGTATTGATTCCCCTTACAGCTCTAGGAACCTGTCCATCAAAAGATGCCCCTGCTCCACAACAAGTCCTGTGCCTTTGGCGTAGTTTTCGGTATAAACAGCCTGGTCATCCTTTGTCTCGCTTACTCGGCTATCGTAGATTAAGAACGGAACGGGGTCGGCACAATGGGTCTTGATAGCGATGGGTGTGGGATGATCGGGCAGAATCATCAAACGATAGTCATCAATCTCTTTCAGGCCTTGAAGGAGCGGTGCCACAACCTCGGAGTCGATAAGCTCAATGGCGCGGACCTTGTCCTCCAATTGCCCCTGATGGCCGCATTCGTCGGGCGCCTCGATGTGAACGTAGACAAAATCCCTGCCTTCGCGGAGTTCTTTCAGGGCCGCTTCAGCCTTGCCCTTGAAGTTGGTATGAATGTTGCCGGTAGCACCCGGTACATCCACTGATTTCATGCCGGATGCAATGCCGATTCCCTTAATAAGGTCAACGGCAGAAATGACGGAGCCGCAAAGCCCATATTTCTCTATAAACAGAGGCACCGACGGCTTTTTACCCTGGCCCCACAGCCAAATGGAGATCGCCGGGTTTAAGCCGCGTTCCTTGCGTTTCTGGTTAATAGGATGATCCCTAAGGATAGCCACGCTTTTTTTCATAAGCTCAAGGGCCAATTCGCCGCCCGGGCCTTTGGGAAGATAATCCCCGATATATTTGCCCGAAATATCGTGAGGTGGTGTGAGCTTGATATCCAGAGACCCGTCCTTCCAGATCAGGCAATGCCTGTAGCTAATGCCGGGATAGAAGGATATGCCCTCACGGTTTAAAGCCTTTGCCACATCTTCCATGAGCTGAGTGGATTCTTGGGTTGTAATTTCGCCCGAGCTGTAGTCCACCATGGTCTTTTTGGCAAAATCCTCTTCATCACTCAGGGTAACCAGGTTGCAGCGTAGAGCCGTATCGTCCTCACCGAGCTTCAAACCCATGCTGATGGCTTCCAGCGGAGAACGGCCCGTATAGTAGGTTTTAGGATCAAATCCAAACACAGAGAGATTGGCGACATCGCTGCCCGCAGGCATGCCTTGAGGAACCGTTTTGACAAGCCCAAGTGTTGCGCAGCGGCTTAGTGCATCAATAGCCGGTTTTTTTGCCGCCTCAAGCGGTGTTTTCCCGTTAAGCTTTTCAATAGGCCAGTCGGCCATTCCGTCTCCCAAAACGACAATGTATTTCATAGAGCCCCCTGAAGCGTTTGTTTTCCATCTACAGCTTGTATGAACATATAAAAATGAATAACGCATCTGTTATGCTAGATTATAGCAGAAACTATTCGGACCATGCAATCAAAGTGGTGTAGCCTGTTGGGCAACAAAAAAGCTGCTCGATTAAAGCAGCTTTTGGAACATATTTCTTATAGTTTGGACATGATGTACTCATCGCGGCCGGCAGTATTCCAAACGGGAGAATTTCTGCCAATTCGGCGGATGGATTTAATGCGAAGCTCACTTGAGGCCTCGTTTGACATCATATGCATAAGAGCAGCCATAATGACCGCAACCAATTCACCGGGATCTTTTTCTTCCCGAGGCTGGAGCGCCGCGGCACTTTCGCTTCTGGAAACATTTTCTCTAACGGCTTCCCCATTCTCGCCTTTGCCTGAGCCGAAAATCTTTGATAACAATGACATGATTCATCCACCTCCAAGGTTGGTTCACGCTTATCTTGTCCTGTTAAAAATAACACAATACATGGGCTTAAGTCAATAACTGATATTAGTATCTGCTACTAATATGAGATTATCCCATCAAAACATTGCGAAATTTGTTTGTTTTGCTATAATGAAAGGTGGACAAGCTCTGAATTGACAATGAAAAGGTGGGGAGGATCAAGATGGGAAAGATCACTAAGGATACAATTATTATGGACGTCCTGATGATGGATAGGGCAACAGCTCCTATTTTCATAAAGCACGGTATGCATTGCCTCGGATGCCCTTCTGCTTCGGGCGAAAGCATTGTTGACGCCTGTTCCGTTCACGGAATTGACGCCGATAAGCTTGTTGAAGACTTGAACGCTTTTTTTGAAAAATAAATCACCATGAAATGAGCCGCCTTGAAGGGCGGTTCATTTTTTTTGTGAGCTATTGTATAATAAAAGGGTCTAATGGACTTACCATTAACAGATGAGGTGACATATGAGACTAGAGGAAATTGCCGAACTCCTCAAGGCTGAGGTCTTTACACAAAACCATCCCCAAGACCTTGATATCTTGTCCGCCTGCAGTGCCGATCTCATGAGTGATGTCATGGCCTATTCAAAGGAAAATGCCATGCTTTTAACGGGGCTCATCAACCCCCAGGTTGTCAGAACAGCTGAGATGATGGATATCAAGGTTATTGTTTTTGTGAGGGGGAAAAAGCCGCAAACGACAATGATTGAGCTGGCTGAAGAGAAGGGGATAGCCCTCCTGGCCACCGAATATCCTTTGTTTATCGCTAGCGGCAAGCTTTATGAGAAGGGAATCCACGGGCGTGGTGAATAGGCATGAACAATATTATCATCAGGGACTATGTCATACCGGCCAATGATTTTACAGTAGCAGGCGAAGCTTCAAGCAGCGTGAGAAAAATACTGACTCAGCTTGGGGTGGCGCCCTTTGCCGTCAAGCGTACCTCTATTGCCATGTATGAAGCGGAAATCAATGCTGTCATTCATGGGCGCGGCGGCAACGCCCATGTTGAAATAGACGGAAACAAGGTCTACATCCAGATTTCAGACAGCGGCCCCGGTATTGCCGATATTGAGCTGGCCATGCAGGAGGGATATTCCACAGCCCCTGACAGCATCCGTGAAATGGGCTTTGGAGCTGGTATGGGCCTACCCAATATAAAGAAGCACTCGGATATTTTTAAAATCGATACCCAAATTGGAAAAGGAACCACCGTTCATATCACGGTCTTCTTCAACGCAGTTTAGGAAAGGGTTTTTACCATGGAGCAGGCATATTTTCATTCGGTTACGCTCGATCAGGAAAAATGCAAAGGCTGCACCAACTGCATCAAACACTGTCCCACCGAGGCCATTCGCGTCAGAGGCGGAAAGGCCGCCATTATTAAGGAGCGGTGCATTGACTGCGGAGAATGTCTCCGCGTCTGTCCTTATCACGCTAAAAAAGCGGTTACCGACACTCTGGAGTGTCTGTCCGCGTTCAAATATAAAATTGCCCTCCCTGCGCCTTCCATGTACGGGCAGTTTGGGCCTTCCTTTTCAAGAGAGCGCATTATTGCGGCCCTTAAGAAACTGGGCTTTGATGATGTCTACGAGGTTGCTCGAGCAGCCGAAATTGTCACCCACGCTTCAGAATATTATATGAAAAACAAAGCCATTCGAAAGCCGGTTATTTCGTCGGCCTGCCCGGCGGTGGTCAGGCTTATTCAGGTGCGTTTTCCGAACCTGATTGACAATCTTATCCGCATCGATTCACCCATGGAGATTGCGGCTGTCCTCTCAAAGCAGGAGGCCCACGAAAAGACAGGTATTCCCATCGAAGACATGGGTGTGTTCTTCATCTCACCGTGTGCGGCAAAGGTCACCAGTGTCAAAGCGCCCTATGAAAACAAGATCTCCCACGTCGACCGTGTCCTTGCTATGAAGGATGTTTTTCTGCCCTTACTTGAGATCATGAAAAAGCAAAAGGGCAAAATACAGGAAGAATTCTCACTTTCCAGCGCTATTGGCGTAGCTTGGGCCGGAACCGGAGGCGAAAGCGCTGCCCTTGGTGAGGGGAGAAGAATCGCCGTTCATGGCATAAAGAATATTAATGACATATTGGAGCAGGCTGTTCAGGAAAGCTTGGACAATATTGATTTCATCGAGGCGTTGGCCTGTCCTGAGGGCTGTCTCGGCGGCCCCTTGACGGTTGAAAACCCGTTTATTGCAAAGGTTAACCTTCAAAATGAGGTCGAAAAGATCAAAAAGAACCGTGAGCACAAGGTTCAGAGCGTTGAAAATGTTGATGAATTCATATGGAAATCTACGGTGGAATACCGCCCCATTATGAAGCTTGACGATGATATGGTGAAGGCCCTTGAGAAAATGCAGATGATTGATGATCTCACAGAAGGCCTTCCGGGGCTGGACTGCGGCGCTTGCGGAGCTCCTAGCTGCAGGGCTTTGGCAGAGGATATTGTCAGAGAATATGCCAAGGAAACCGATTGTATCTTCAAGCTGCGTGAAAAAGTAAGCGATATTGCTAATCAGCTACATCAAATCGAGGAGCTTAAGGGATAAAGTTAAGAAATGAGGTTTTAACATGACTGTTGACGAACTGGTTCAAAAACTGGGCTACAAGATTATAACAGGAGAACCGGGGCATCTTAAGAGCCAGGTTACGGGCGTCTATACCTGTGACCTGTTAAGCCATGCCATGGCTAAGCTCAATCAAGGAGAGCTCTGGATCACGGTTCATACCAATCTGAATGTCATTGCAGTGGCTTCCTTGTCAGATGTTTCCTGCGTGCTTATACCAGAGGATATCCTCATCGAGGAGCAAACCCTGGAGAGAGCCAGGGAAAAAGGCGTCATCATACTGGCAAGCCCCTTAAGCGCGGCTCGAATCTGTCACGAGGTGTTGTCTGCGCTGGAAGACGCTTCATGAAATGCTGGGTAGACCTCCATGTGCATTCGTGCCTATCGCCTTGTGCCGATGACGACATGACGCCCAATAACATTGTCAATATGGCTGTTTTAAAGGGGCTCGACATCATTGCCGTCACCGACCATAATGCAGTTCACAATAGTGAGGCATTGATAAGCTGTGGGCAAAGGGCTGGTCTCGTGGTCATTCCAGGCATGGAGCTTTGTACCTCGGAAGAAATACATCTTATTTGCCTGTTTCGTGATATTAATAGGGCAGAAAAATTCCAAGACCATGTCTTTAAGAGTCTTCCGCCTGTTTTGAACAGAGAGGATATCTTCGGTTCACAGATCATCATGGATGCAGACGATAATGAAACGGACCGTGAGCCGAGACTTCTATCAGGCGCTTCGGGTCTCGATGCGGAAACCGCCATAAAGCTCGTCCGTGAATTGGACGGTGTGATCATCCCGGCTCATGTCAACCGTGAATCATTCAGCATGCTGAACACTTTGGGAGCCATCCCTTTAGAATACGGCTTTCGCTTTCTTGAATGCTCCAAGAACTGTGATCTGCCTGCTTTTAAGGTCAAACATCCCGAGCTTGAAGCCTATAAGTGGGTAAAATCTTCGGATGCTCACTTCCTTTGGGATATTTTGGAGCAGGAATTCTGGCTTGACTTGGAGGAAAAATCGGCTGAAGCGTTATTAAGCTATTTTCGTTAGAACAGAATAGACAACAGAAAGAATTGACTAAAAAGTTGCTCACAGGGGCAACTCTTGTTATAATTTGATTATTTATGAGAATGTCTTCCGGTTATTGGGAGACAGAATCCTGGAGGCTGCAATGAATTTTTCGGAGAAGGTTAAGAAAGTCAAGCAACTGAATGAAGATACCTTCCTTATAAGGATAGAATCTGTGCGTATAGCATCAGAGGCCGAGCCCGGGCAGTTCGTCAACATCAAATGCTCAAATGGCCTTGATGCCTACTTGAGACGCCCCATCAGCATTTGCTCCATCCATCGTGAGCAGGGAACCTTTGATATCGTTTATCAGATCAGAGGGAAGGGAACCAACCTGCTGTGCGGTCTTGAGGCCGGCGATCAGGTGGACGTGATGGGCCCGTTGGGACAAGGCTTCAGCATCAATCCCGAACACAGGCACATTGTGGTCGTTGGCGGAGGAATCGGAACCTTCCCACTGCTTCAGCTTTTAAAGGAGCACCCTGCCAAGAAAAAGACTGCGATTCTAGGCTTTCGGACCAAGGAGCTGGTGGTGCTGGAGGACAAATTTGAGAAGCACTGTGACGAGCTCCTGATTGCAACCGATGATGGAAGCTATGGACACAAGGGTTTTGTTACAGCTCTTTTGGAAGAAAAGCTAAAGGGCGAAAAGACTGATATGGTTTATTTCTGCGGCCCCACCATCATGATGAAGCTCGGTGTGGCTCTTTTAAAAGAAAAGGGTATTCCCTGCGAGGTTTCTATGGAACAGCGCATGGGCTGCGGAATAGGTGCATGTCTCGTTTGCGCCTGTAAGACAAAAGCTGGTGATGAATGGGAGTATTCACATGTCTGTAAGGACGGCCCGGTATTCAACGGCGATGAAGTCATCTTCGACTAGAATTTACGAACACATTGAGCTTAGATTTGGTGAGTGCCCTATAAAGTGGCTGTTTGAAGTTATGATGGACAGCCTAATGCAAGGGTGAAGCCAGGTTCGATATCCAGAAGTAAAAGCCGGGCTCAATATGTGGAAGTGAAACCAGGATCGAAACCTAGAAGTAAGCAAGGAGAAGCGCATGGAAAAGAACATAAGCCTTGAAGTGGAATTTGCAGGTCTTAAGCTCAAGAATCCGGTTATTGCGGCATCAGGGGCTTTCGGCTTTGGCAGGGAATATAGTCAGTACTTTGACCTCAACCGGCTTGGCGGAATCGCGGTGAAAGGCCTGACACCGCTGCCCAGACAGGGGAATCCGCCACCAAGAATAGCCGAGACTCCGGCAGGCATCCTAAACAGTGTGGGGCTTCAGAATCCGGGCGTCCATGCCTTTATTGAAAAGGAAATTCCGTTTATTCGCCAGTATGACACCTGCATTATTGCTAATGCGTCAGGGAACACGGTTGAAGAGTATGAAAGCATGGTAGAGATACTC
>JAOABT010000250.1 GCA_026418215.1 Clostridia bacterium
AGGAGGTCTCGGCATCCACCGAAGAGCAAACCTCCATTATTACTCAAATTTCCGACTCGGCCAGTCACTTGGCGAAGCTGGCGGCTGATTTACAGGAAAAGGTTGATCAGTTCAGCGTTTAGATTAATTGAACAAGAAATAGAAAAAAGCGGTGTTCTTTCACTAGAACCCGCTTTTTTGTTTTGGTCGGAGTGAGAAGATTCGAACTTCCGGCCTCTTGGTCCCGAACCAAGCGCTCTACCAAGCTGAGCCACACCCCGACGAGCATATAAAATTATAAACCAGGGAAAAGAAAATATCAAGTGGTTTATTATCTGTATTAAAGGCGCTGGCACCCGCTGGCACCCGCTGGCACCCGCTGGTACCCGCTGGTACCTTAAGAGTCCGGTTTATCAAGTAACTTCAGGAGTGGAAGCAGTTGATTTAAAAGTTATTAAACTCACTTGAAAAAGCTGGACTGATGGTATGGACTTAATAATGTAAGATTAATAAGTGGAATTTGAAAGATCATGGCTTAGAAAAAGACTTTAAGATGAATATTGAAGCCAACCATGCGACATTGGCACAGCATACCTTCCAGCACGATTTGCGTGTTTCACGCATCCATAATGCCTTGGGTTCCATAGACGCCAATCAGGGTGATATGCTGCTTGGAGGGGATACGGACCAATTCCCGACTAACCTTTATGACACCACCCTTCCCATGTATGAGGTTATCCTTGCGGGGGGCTTCCTTAAGGGCGGCCTGAATTTTGATGCCAAGGTGCGAAGGGCATCCTTTGAGCCTGCCGACCTGTTTTACGGCCACATTGCAGGAATGGATGCGTTTGCAAGAGGCTTTAAGGTTTCGGATCGACTTGTTAAAGACGGTGTATTTGAGAAGTCTATCCACAAGCGTTATGAGAAACCCGTTGAGGTCTTCTTCTTAAATATTTTTCAAGCAAAACCTGGAAGATTATGGCTTCCAGGTTTTGCATTTGCGGCTTGAGACCGAAAATGCCGCCAGCATATCGGAAGAACAGGCTGCGGCTTCTCAAGAGGAACTGTCTGTCATGGAAGATCAGAACAGCAATATACAAAAGGTCTTCGAGCTCATGTCCGATATTCAGAAAGCCTTTGAAGAAGTCCAAATTAACCTGAATCACTGATGCGCATGAATCTCGGGGGATCGTTTATTGACGAGTCCCCTTCCAATTTGCCAAATTTATTTATTTCTTGTAAACACCCGCAGGCTAAAATATAATGGAGATAAGGATCATAGAGCCTTTATAAGCAACAATTCGAGTGAGGAAAATAGCATGAGCATACGTTTTGTACCCATGGTGGACGAATACCTTGAAAAGGCAGCTGAAGTCTATAATTATTATATAGCCAACACGACCGTGACCTTTCATACCGAACAGCTTACTGCAGAAGAAATGAAGCCCATTCTTTATCAGGATGATCCGCTGTATGTTTGCTTTGCCATTTTTGATGATGACGCATTCTGCGGATATGCCTACATGGCTCCCTACAAAAAGCGCCAGGCCTATAGGATTTCATCTGAGGTTACGCTTTATTTATGTCAGGAGAAGACGGGCAAGGGCATTGGAACCCAGGCGCTTAAGCTCTTGGAAGAGCATGCTAGGAAAAACGGTATTCATTCCTTCCTTGCCGTTATTTGTGCTGAAAACAACCAGAGCATCGGGCTCTTCAACAAAAACGGCTATGAAAAATGCGCTCATTTTAAGGAAGTCGGCATGAAGTTTGATCGTATGCTGGATATCGTTGTCATGCAGAAAATCATCGACTAGGAGGATAAGCATGAAAAATGCCCGTAGAATGTGGTCTTTGATCGCATGCATGCTAGCATTTTGCATGCTTCTTGCGTCATGCGTGTTGGACAAGCCAAAACCTGCTGAAAAGTCTGTTGCTCCCAAGATAACGCTGAAGTTTATCAGTAATTGGGGTGGAAGCAGCCCTTATGCGGACATTGTTGAGCAAACCATTGACACCTTCAACAAGCAAAATCCCAATATCGAGATCGTTAATGATTCGGTTTCCGATGAGGATTATATTAATAAACTGAAAACCAATTTCACATCAGGCAATATACCCGACATTTTCTGCCTCTGGCCTGGCCCGGAAATGGACCGTCTCGTTTCGTCCGGCCAGGCTGCTGATATAACCGAAGCGGTAAAAAGCATTGAGGACCGCTTTTCACCTGAGGGTATGAAGGAATCAAGCTACGGTAACAGGTATTTCGGCGTTCCGTTCGAGTCAGCCTTTGTGGCTCTCTATATAAATAAGAGCCTCTTGTCTGATTATGGTATCCCGGTTCCCGAAACCTATGAGCAGCTTAAAAAGGCCGTTGAGGTTTTGAAAGCTAATAATGTCATTCCAATTGCCTATAGCGGCCATTATGAGGGATCCCTTCTTTATCAGGCCATTGTCGCGGCCTTGGATGAAAAAGCGCCGTTTGTTGCGTCTAAAGGAAATTACGAGCTCAATAAACGTTACGTCGATGCCATGAGGGTCCTAAAGGAACTCTACGACTTGGGAGCCTTTCCAGATAAAGCCTTCACCTTAAACGGCCACGAAGAAAACAAGCTTTTTCTGTCCGGAAAAGCGGCCATGATTGTTCAAGGCTCCTGGTTTTCGGGCTATCTTGATGAAATGGACAATGACGTTGTCATGTCCTACTTCCCATGTCCAAAGGAGACAGAGGAGCCCAACAAGCTCATTGTCAACAGCGGCTATGGCTCTTTGCATATCAGCTCACTAGCCATTATGGATAATGAAAGGAAGCAGGCTTGCGTGGACTTCCTGCGCTACTTTACCTCCAAGGAGGTCGTTCAGCGCTTTGTGAACGAAAAAGGCATGATTTCGGCAGTCAAGCTTGATGATGAAATCTACGCCTCAAACCCCTTCGCGCAAAGCGGGTTGGAGCTT
This sequence comes from Clostridia bacterium, assembly GCA_026418215.1. GTDB lineage: Bacteria > Bacillota > Clostridia > DSM-8532 > DSM-8532 > DTU059. Next base: position 2,932 of record JAOABT010000250.1, read on the forward strand.
ATTCGCCATGCAGAGACCACACCGCGCTTTCCTTCGGAGGTTTTTGGCGATTCCATCTGGGCAGAGAATTTTATCAAGCGCTTCCCATACATGCTTGAAAACCGAACGTCGCCCGAGCAGCTTTATGAGCAGGCTCTCAACATGATTGACAGGAAATGGTGAGAGG
>JAOABT010000348.1 GCA_026418215.1 Clostridia bacterium
GTCTTTGTTCAGAACGAAGGGAAGTTTCCGCTCACTCAAGAGCAGAAAATAGGGGATTTCGAATATCTTTACGACACCTTGAAGGAAAGCTATCCCTATTTTGAGGTCAAGAAGCGTCAGCTTGGCTTTGATTGGCTTGCCCATAAACAGGAGTTTATCGATGAAATCAAGATGACCCGGAGTGACCGGGAGTACTATATGGTACTGAACCAGATTCTTATGCGTTTGCAGAACGGGCACACCAATATCATTGCCCCCGGTAGCGAGTACGAGGAGTACCAAAGGCTTTATGACGGCCCCCAGCCCTGGTCGCAGGTCTACCACAATGCCAGAGTCAAGTCCTGCTACAAGTATTGGGAAACCATCATCCCCGATGGCGAGCCGCCTATGATTCCCGTGGTTTTCAAGTATATCGAAGGGAACTATTATGCCAGCAAGAACCTGATGAAGCCAGGCCGAAAGACTGATGAGCTGGGAATCCCCATGGGTGCGCAGCTCTTGAAGGTTGACGGTGTCCCGGTCGATGACTATATCAAAGCCCTTAACAAAGAGAGGATCCTTAAAACCGACACAGTCAGGCATAAGGCCAAGATGACGCAGCTTGTCATACGCACGTCAAAAGCCGTTGACCTTACGTTTCAAACCCTTTCCGGTGAGCAGGGCACGAAGTGCTTGAAGCCGCTGCACCTGAAGAGCATGGGCGGGCCCAATCAGAATGAACCGGAACACCTCTTCACTACCGAGCTTTTGGAGCCCGGCAGCATAGCCTACCTTAAGCTGCCGTCCCTGGCGTCCTTTTACGTGGAAAAGGATAGAGCGGGACTGCGTGCCTTCCTGGAATCCATAAAGGACTACAAGGGGCTTATCATCGACATACGCGGAAATGGCGGCGGAAGTACAGAATATTGGATGGATGACATTATTCCGCTTCTCACAGATAAAACCCTGTCTGCAAAGAACTATATTCTCTTTAAGAAATCCGACTATATCAAGCCCTTCATGAAGCAGAAAATGTTTTTTGACTATTATGCTCTGAAGCCCTTGAAAGAGCTGGCCTTCAGCAAAGATGCCCCCGGCTACTATCTTGAAAACGATAATGGCGTTTATGAAGAGCTTTCCTATGAGGTCAAGCCCAATAACCCGGTCGGCTTTAAAGGGAGAATCTATTTGCTTGTGGATGATTATGTCTATTCATCAGCGGAGGCCTTGGCCGTTTTTGCCAAGGCTACCCATTGGGCCACGCTGGTGGGGACAAGGACAGGCGGCGATGGCATAGGCTTTGACCCGGTTCCTGTAGCCCTGCCCAACAGCGGTCTTGTGGTGAGGTTCCCTTCCGATATGGGGCTTAACCCCGACGGAACCGTCAATGAGGAAACAGCGACCCAGCCGGATGTTTATGTTGAGCAAAGCTACGAGGATTTTGTCAAGCGGATAGAAGCAGAAAAAGCCTCCACGCCGAAGCAAAGCGTCAAAGAAAGCCTGCCCTATGACACGGTCTTGCGCACCGCCGTGGAACTGGCCCAAAAACCCTGATATTTTGTGCGTAAAGCTTGGCAAGCTGTGGTAAACTGTAAGAAAAGGCGCATGATCCTAGAGAGGGAACCACAGCATGATCGATTATTTGATTAAACGGTTTGTTAAAGACCATCAAGATATCTCAAATCCGCTTGTTCGGGAAAGATATGGCCGTCTCGCCGGCTCCGTCGGCATACTGACCAACTTCTTTCTTTTCTGTATCAAGCTTCTGGCCGGTACTCTTTTTCACAGTATAGCCATCACAGCAGATGCCGTCAATAACCTGTCCGACGCGGGTTCGTCCATCATTACGCTCGTGGGCTTCAGGATGGCAAGTAAGCCTGCCGATGAAAAGCATCCTTACGGCCATGCCAGAGGCGAATATATCACGGGCTTCATCGTCTCTTTTGTCATATTTGTTCTGGGCCTAGAGCTCATCAGAACCTCCTTCGATAAAATCATCCATCCGGGTCCCATTGATTTCAGCATGCTTTCAGTGGTCATTCTGGTGGTAGCCATAGGTGTTAAGGTGTGGCAGAGTCATTTGTACCGTACGCTGGGGAAAAAGATCAACTCAACCGCGCTGGTTGCGACCAGCATGGACAGCCGAAACGACGTTTTGGCAACCTCTTCGGTGCTGGTGGCTACGATTTTTGCCAAGCTCACCGGAATCCAGATAGACGGCTACATGGGCGTGGTCGTTGCATTGTTCATCATTTTTTCGGGCATCAAGCTCATTGGCGAAACCCTGAATCCCCTCCTGGGACTTGCCCCCGACAAGGAACTTGTGGATGAGGTTGAGCAGCGCATCCTGTCCTATGAGGGCGTGCTTGGACTTCATGACCTGGTGGTGCATAACTACGGTCCCGACAAGGTTTTCGCCTCGGTCCATGTTGAGGTGCCCGCTCACCAGGATTTGTTGGAGAGCCATGAGCTTATCGATACCATCGAACGGGATTTCCTGACCAAGGAGAATATCCATCTGGTCATTCATATGGACCCCATAGTAACAGATGACGAAATGACCAATATCCTGCGCCAGCAGGTCAATCAGATCATCAAGAGCATAGACCCCAAGCTTTCCATGCACGATTTTCGGATGATTGCGGGGAAAACCCGAAGCAATCTTGTTTTTGATGTAACCATTCCTGCATCCTGCACGTCCTGCGATGAGCAGCTGCGCAGTGTCATTCAAAAAGAGGTGGCCAAGATCAACCCGGACTATCAAGCGGTTATCACGCTGGACCGAAATTACAGCTCGACGGTCAACATATAAAAATGGGCTAACATCTCAATAAATGTCCATACTAACCTTCGAGGTGATAGTATGCGACCAAGAAAAAGACGACAGGCCGAGGTCGCCATTGTTCAGAACTTTGACGAGTCGGCCGCTCTTATGGAGGCCTTGACGCTTTTAAGGGCGCAGGAGCTCGTCTCCCCTGAGGATGTTGTGGTCATTACCCCCAATTGGGTTAAGAAAATGCAGCCCGAATCCGGCGTTGTCGTGGGAAGTGAGACGCTTCGTACACTGATCCAGTTTATCAAGAAGCTGAATCCTAAAAGGCTTGTAGTTGCCTCAGGCAGCGGCGGGGATAAAACGCCCGATGCCATGAGGGAATCGGGAGCCGAACCTATCTTGAAGGAAGAAGGCGTGGAGTTTATTGACTTAAACCACGGCCCGTATATAAGGCTCGATCTGGAGCACGACAGCCCTAATTCAACCCTTGTCAACAAGCTGTATGAGGAAATGACCTGCCTGATTTCCTTTACCCTTCCTATAATA
>JAOABT010000399.1 GCA_026418215.1 Clostridia bacterium
GGCTCGATGCCTTCGCTTATACCATTAAAAAGGCGGATACCTCCTGCTTCTTCGTAGAACCCGAAACCTGGGATCTTCTAAAATATGTTGAAGACATCCTAAAGGATGAAGGTGCAGGCATTTTACCGGAAATCCATGAGCATTACAGCATTCAGATGAAGCTGGCGGAGAAAGGCTTTTATGTCTATGATTTTGCACTTCCCATGCTGGGTCTCCATGCCCTGTACAGCGGCGACAGCAAGCGTTTGATCAACTGGCTGAAAATATGCCCAAGAAATCAGTTCACGACGCTCGATACCCATGATGGCATTGGCGTGGTGGATGTTAAGGACCTCTTAACCGATGAAGAAATTGAAATGACGCGTGATAATCTCTACAAAACCGGAGCCAATGTTAAAATGGTTTACAGCTCGGCAGCCTATAACAACCTCGATATCTACCAGATGAACTGCACCTATTATTCAGCCCTGGGGAACAACGACCAAGCCTACCTTTTGGCAAGAGCCATTCAGTTCTTCACTCCGGGCATTCCTCAGGTCTATTATGTAGGACTTTTGGCGGGGGCCAATGATATCGAGCTTGTTGAGCGGACGAAAAACGGAAGAGATATCAACAGACATAACTACACCCTGAAAGAGATCGATGAAGAGGTTCAGCGGCCTGTCGTTCAACAGCTGTTCAAGCTCATGAAATTTAGAAACGAGCACCCGGCCTTCGATGGTGAGATAACGGTTGAGGATCATCTTCCGGCCTCCAACCTCCATATAACCTGGAAAAAGGGTGAGTATCAGGCTGACCTTATAGCCAATCTTCAGAACTACAATTTTGTTATTGAATACACTAGCGGAAATACTGCGGACAAGCAACGGCTTGTGCTTTGATTAAGAGAAAGTATTTCATTGATATGGCAGAAATCTTTGAATTATATTCAGACTTAACCCGAGGTTACTGAGATTGTATAGGTATTGTGTCAAAAAGAGTAGGGAAGCCCTACTCTTTTTTCTCAATCCCGTATTAACCTATAATTCTTCTTGAGCCAAGATAGTGCTGGACATAATAGGCTGAAGTCAGGCTGGATATGGTTGCTTCTCCCGCACCTGAGCTTTCATGAATAAATTGGTTGTTCCCAAGGTATATGCCTACATGGGAAGCACCCGGTTTATAGGTCTGGAAGAAAACCAAGTCTCCGGGTCTCAAATCACTCTTGGATACGCCGGTACCCATTGTATACTGTTCAGCAGCTGTTCTGGGCATTGATATTCCGTTCTTCGCAAAAACGTACTGAATATAGCCTGAACAGTCAAAGCCTGATGGCGTTGTACCGCCCCAAACATAAGGAACGCCGAGATAGCTCTTGGCTGTGCTTATAATTGACGAGGCCAGTGATGAAGTCGTCGATGCAGCGGAAACCTTCGGTGTGGCTGAAGCAACGGGCTTCGTGGCTGTTGCTTTGGCTCTCGAAG
>JAOABT010000427.1 GCA_026418215.1 Clostridia bacterium
AGATGTGTATAAGAGACAGCCATAATAGCCACTGTTTCATCTAAAGGCATGACATTGCTTTCCAGACGATCCTCATGGAGGCAGGACATAACCTCCAAGGCCTCGTACTGATAGCCCGTTGAGGTAAACATCGGGCCGAAAGCCTCTTTCCTTCCATCCTTCGGGTATAATATCGCCTGCTGGGCGTGATAAAAATCAGGAATATGAATATAGCCTTCGGTACCATAAATAACGGCGTCATTGACGAAAGTCGTTCTGATAGCCGTGGAGATAGACGCAAAACGCCCTTTATCGTAGCCAAAAAGGATGCCGGATTGCTCGTCAACGCCGGTAGGAGCCATTTCCACAACACTTTTAATGGTGTCGGGCTGCTTTCCAAAAACCATGGAGGCTAAGGATACAGCATAAATGCCTATGTCCAGTAAAGCACCTCCGCCAAGACTCGGATCAAAAAGCCTGCTTTCGGGATCAAACTCAGAGCGATAGCCAATATCAGCCTTCATGCTGCGAATCTCACCTATGACCCCTTGCTTCAACCAGCTTCGCACCTTGGCCATGGCAGGCAGAAAACGTGTCCACATGGCTTCCATTAAAAAGAGTTTTTTCTCTCGGGCCAGCTCTGCCAATTCAAGCGAATCCCTGGCATTCAGGGTGAAAGGTTTTTCACATAGAACAGCCTTCCCGGCATTCAGACACAGCTTAACGCAGTCCTTATGAAAAGGATGCGGTGTTGCCACATAAATAATATCAATTTCGGGGTCAGATGCCAGCTCTTCATAGCTGCCATAAGCTCTTGGAATTTTGTACTGGTGGCAAAAGCTATGGGCCCGATTAAGGTTTCTTGAACCAACAGCCACAACTTTTGCTTCCTTTAGCGTTATAAGGCCCTCAACAAACGGGTGCGCGATGCTCCCGGGTGCCATGATACCCCACCGAATCACGTTCTGCATACTGCCTCCAAAATGGTTTTCTATATTTTAACGAGGTAACGTTTATTATATCACCAAATTGTTACAGGCAAAACATTTTAGGAAATTCTCAATGAAGTTTGAAGCTGTGCACGCACGCGGTTGAGTTATTATTCTAGTTCGTCCATATATAGACGGTAATGATGGCAAGAGTTGAGGTAATCAAGATATTCTCTTGTTTCGTTTTTGATGTCTTTTTCTTCAATTCCACTCAAAACCTCGATCTCTAATTCCAGTAGGCTGCAATTCGAATAAAGCTTATCTAGTTCAGTTTCGTGGTAGATGTAGATGCTGAAATCCCCGGTAAAGCGACTCAGATAATATTTATATAGCTTATTCGTGCTTTGATTCTGTTCAAATCTCTATATTTTAAATATACTTATTTTTTCTGAACTGTTCATTTCTTGGTAGTAATTCTCTCAGTTGCTCAATCTTTGATTGTGCCACACAATCTAGTTTATCTATTTCATCTATGAGAGAAATGCCATAGTTTTGTCTTATATGCGCAAGCACACCACTACTTCTTCTTTTTCCTGGTATTATCTCTTTACTATATTTATTTTTTAGTTGAGTAAAGAAATCACCATTCATGGTATTTATCTCCATACAGCACTACCTTCAATATAGCAAAAAGCCCTGAAAGCGTTATGCCTTCAGGGTTTATGGAGCTGGAGGACGGATTCGAACCCCCGACCTGCTGATTACAAATCAGCTGCTCTACCAGCTGAGCTACTCCAGCACTGGTAAGAGAATAAGTGGTGACCCCTAGGGGACTCGAACCCCTGATACCGCCGTGAGAGGGCGGTGTCTTGACCGCTTGACCAAGGGGCCACAACCACTTTTATTCTTGTCCGAACCGGACAAAGACTATTTTAACGGCTGGGTCCCATCTTGTCAAGCTTTTTCATAGACAAAGTTTTTAAGATTAAAAGGTGTTAAAGCTTACCAGACCCTGTAGCTCCTTTTTGCGACGGCGTGGCTGCTCGTCTGGATACCCGATTGTAATCATGGAACAGAGTTCATGCGTTTCAGGGCACTTCATCAGCTGTTCTGCCTCTTTGGTGTGCTCCCACCTGAAGGAGCTGATCCAACAGGTCCCTAAGCCATGATACCATGCTGAAAGCAAAATATTCTGGGTCGCCGCCGACGCATCCTCAAGTATGGTTGTTGCCTTTTTATCACAAAAAACAGCTATCACGGCGTAGGCATCCTTAATGAACTTACCGTAAAAAGTAATCTCTGTGAGCCTTTCTTTGATCTTTTGATCGGTGACGACCACAAAATGCCATGGCTGCTCATTGTGACCCGTTGGTGCCAGCCTTGCACAGTCCAGAATATCCATCAGGATATCCTGCGGTACCTCCTGTTTGGTATACTTCCTCACGCTTCTTCTTGTTTTGATAACCTCAATAGCGTCCAACCGTTTCAACCCTTTCACGTTTTTTCTGCTTAGCTCCAGATTCTTTATTGGCTGCTTCTTTCTTTCTATTACCTGCTTCTTTATTTCTAGTCTCTTTCTTATTGCCAGATTCTTTATACACGTTTTCTTTCTTCTTGCGGTCCTTAGGTTTTGAACCGATGTGCTTTAATACCTTTGCCTTTACCCCTCTATTTTCCTTCCCGGGGGCCCTTTTGAGGTCATGGCCCTCGATGGGCGCTCTTTCACGCTGTTCTTCCTCATTTTCGTCTTCAACCAGCATGAAGTCGATTTGCCTTGTCTCAGGTGTGACCTTCACGAGCTGAACCTTGACTTTATCGCCAATACGGAAAACCTTCCGTGTTCGTTCGCCAATCAGACACAATGAGCGTTCATCATAGGTATAATAATCATCCTCGAGGTTTGATAAGCGAATAAGGCCCTCAATGGTGTTATCAAGCTCTATAAACATACCGAAGGCCGTAACATTGGAGATAAAGCCGTCGAACTGCTCTCCCACATGCTGAAGCATGTATTCGGCTTTCTTGAGGTCCACGCAGTCACGCTCGGCATCCTGAGCAGCTCTTTCACGTTCGGAACTGCTTCTTGCTATGCCTGGCAGAATGCTCTTATAGTGTTCAATGCGGCGCTCATCGAGCTTGCCGTTCAATTGCTCCTTCATGATGCGGTGGATGATCAAATCGGGATAGCGTCTGATGGGCGACGTAAAGTGAGAATAATACTCGGCAGCAAGGCCAAAATGCCAGTCGTGTATTTCGCTGTACCGAGCCTTTTGAAGCGAGCGCAGCATGATCATATTAATGGCCTTTTCCTCACGCTTGCCCTTGATCTGACCAATAATATCCTGAAGCGCCTTGGGATGCACATTGCGATAGCCCTTAAGCTTATAGCCGAAGGTAGCCAATATCGTATTGAGGTTTTCCATCTTTTCAGGATCTGGGTCTTCGTGGATACGGTAGACAAAGGGCACACCAATCCAGTAGAAGTGCTCGGACACAACCTCATTACAGAGCAGCATGAATTCTTCTATGATGTTGTTGGCGACATTCATTTTGTAGCGCTTAATTTCAGTAGGCTTACCGTTTTCATCCACAATGACCTTAGCCTCGTCAAACTCAAAATCGACGGCACCTCTGCGTTTTCTCTTTTCCTTGAGAATCAGCGCCAGCTTCCTCATATTATAGAAATCATCAAGATGATCCTTATAACGCGCTTTAAGCTCCTCGTTATCCTCTTCCAAAATCTTATAGACATTGGTGTAGCTCATGCGCTCACGGATATGAATAACGCTTTCGAAGATGTCATGGCTTAAAACGATGCCATGCTCATCGATATCCATCATGACACTGAAGGCCAAACGGTCGACCTGCGGGTTCAAGCTGCAGATGTTGTTTGAGAGCTCTCGCGGCAGCATAGGGATAACACGGTCGGGGAAGTAAACGCTGGTGCCTCTTAAGACCGCTTCATTGTCGAGCGCCGAGCCTTCGCGAACATAGTGGGTGACATCAGCAATATGCACACC
>JAOABT010000438.1 GCA_026418215.1 Clostridia bacterium
CTATAACACCCCAAACCGTTGTTGTGGAAAAGCTCGCCGATATGGTGGAGGACGGGTCATTAAAGTCCGAGTTTCTCCATGTGGAATCCGAGCATTCGGCCCTTTCGGCCTGTATGGGGGCCAGCAGCATAGGCGCCAGAACCTTTACAGCTACCTCGTCTCAAGGGCTTGTGTACATGGCAGAATGCCTGCATTATGCAAGCGGAGGCCGTTTCCCCATTGTGATGATGAACGCCACCCGGTCTCTGGCGCTTCCCTGGAGCATTTACGGAGACCATCGGGATTCCCTTTCCCTGCTCGATTCGGGCTGGCTTCAGGTCTATGTGGAGGATGCCCAGGAAAGCCTGGACATGGTCATTCAGGGCTATGCCATTGCCGAGCACCGGGAGGTTCTTACGCCTCTGATGCTGAACCTGGACGGCTTTGTGCTGACCCATACCTACGAGCTTGTAGAGGTGCCCTCAAAAGAAAGCGCCGAGGCCTTTCTGCCGCCTTTTAATACGCCCTATAAAATGGACTTGGAGAATCCCAAAAATATGGGCTTTAGCAGCCTCCCCTCGGATAATCTGGAGTTTAAATATATCCAGCATCAGGCAGCATTGAGGGCCAAGAAGATTATCAAGGAAGTTGATGAAAGCTTTAAAAAGCAGTTCGGTAGAGGTTATGGCGGGCTTACGGAGGCCCATTGCTGCAGCGATGCTGACCTTATTCTCATTACCCTTGGGAGTGTCACCGGTACGGTCAGGTCTGTTGTGGATGATCTCCGTCAAAGGGGACAGAAGGTGGGGCTTCTTAAAATCAGGTTCATGAGGCCCTTTCCGGAAGAAGAGATTGTGGAGATGACGAAGAGCGCCAAAGCCATTGGTGTTATCGATAAGGATATTTCCTTCGGCTATGAGGGAACAGTCTTTACCAATGTGAATTCAGCCCTGGCCAAAAACGGGTCTACTCAGGTCAAAATGAACTTCATTGGCGGCCTTGGCGGACGGGATATCTCAAAGCAGGATATCGTGGTAGTTTACGATAAGCTTCAAGAAGCCGCCGAAGGAAAGCAACAAGAAACGGTTCAGTTTATCAACCTGGGGGTGGCGACAGATGAGCGGTGAAAGACTTCATGGTATCAATGCCCGAAACATGACCGACAAGGAATTCTTTTATGGCCACAAGGCCTGCGCCGGGTGCGGCGGGAGTATTGCCGTCAGGCTTATCCATAAGATTCTGGGAGAGCGGACCTTCACGGTCATCCCGGCCGGGTGCATGTCAGCCGTCAGCTTCATCTATCCCCAGCTGTGCTTTACTAATAATGCCATCATTTCAACCTTTCCAGGAACGGCCTCGATGCTCTCGGGCATCGCAGCGGGAGCCAGAGCTCTTGGGCTTAAGGATTATCATGTCCTGGGCATCGCAGGAGACGGCGGCACGGCCGATATTGGCATACAAGCCCTGTCAGGAGCCATCGACCGCGGCGAGAAGATCATCTATGTGTGCTATGATAACGAAGCCTACATGAATACGGGTGTTCAAAAGAGCGGGCTTACACCCTTCGGTGCCAAAACCACCACGACACCTGCCGGTGAGAATGTGCGCGGCACCATCACAAAAAAGAAGAACATGTTCGAGATTGTGGCAGCCCACGGCATTGATTACGCGGCAACGGCCAGCGTCGGTTATGTACAGGATTTTATGAACAAGATCAACAAGGCCAAAAGCGTTGACGGTACGTCCTATATTCATGTGTACGCACCCTGCCCGACAGGCTGGGGAGCAGCAACCGACAGCGCCATCGACCTCGGAAAAGAGGTGGTGGACTGCGGCCTCTGGTACCTGGCGGAATATGAGAACGGAGAATTCGTCCTCAACAAAAATCCAAAGGTGTTTACCCCCGTCAGTGATTATTTAAAGAAGCAGGCGCGCTTCAAGCACCTCACAAAGGAAGATATCGAGGCCATTGAGGCTCATCGCGATGCGAAATGGGAGAAGATCAGAGCCAGCTGGCAGATAGAATGCTAACCTCGTCCTGATGCTAACGGGAGATAGGTTGAGAAACAGCAAACTTAATGGCAGATGTGTCAAGTTAACCGTATGATCGTGTTTGCGCTTTTACGTTGCCCTATCCGTTAAGTGAAATCGGTGAAGCCCGATGAGCAGCATCCTAATTATTGTGGAACTTTATTTTATGATAGAGCTTAATGCTTCAGAATTTCATTAATAACCGCCTCGAAGCTCGGCTCCGGCTCCTTGGCTGTCAAAAGGGGCTTAAACAGGTCACCCGTGACCTTGAATCGATCCAAGGCATTGTTAATGGTAAAGTCCTCAGGCTTGATGCCCTTTCTCACCTCTTCCCAGGTGACGGGCATGGAGATGGGGGCTTTTTCTCTTGCTCTCGGTGAGTAAACCATGGTAATGGTCTTGCCCTGCCACATTTGCAGATAGTCGAAATAGAGCTTGGTGCCTCTTTTTTCGACCATGCGCTCAATGGTGATGAGCTTGGGGTATTTTTCTGCAAAGTAGTGGCCGAAGAACTCGTTGATCTTGCGTGCTGTATCATAATCGTACTTTCCGCCTACAGGAATATAAAGCTGCATGCCGGTTGCGCCTGAGGTTTTGATATAGCTTGTAATGCCGAGTGCATCCAAAGTCTCTTTTACAAGAAGAGCCACTTCTACAACGTCCTCAAAAACCTGGCCTTTAGAGGGGTCAAGATCAAAGACGACGGACGTCGGGTAATTGTCTCGCTCATGTGTATTGAAAGCGGTATGGAACTCCAGGGCTGCAAGGTTGACAAACCAGGTCAGGGTGGGAACCGAATCTAAAACCGCATATTCAATATCATTCGAGATGCGCTTGGTGATCCAGTCCGGGGCGTATTCGGGCAGGTTTTTTGAAAAGAAGGACTCCCCGTGGATGCCGTCAGGGTAACGAATGGTGGTTAAGAGCCTGTCCTGGGCATGGGGAAGGAGATAGGGCGAAAGCTCAATCATCCTTGCGAGATAGTCAATTTTACGGATGCCTGCCTCGGGCCAGAGCAGCTTTTCGGGGTTTGACAGCTTCAGCTTTTTGCCTTCTATGACCACGGTCTCGGTTTTAATCATTCCACGTACTCCTTTCCGGTAGCCTCTTCAGGTCCCAATGGGCTGAAGCCGGTGATCTTGGGGTGCCTTAAGCCTCCGTCGGAGGTCCATTCCAGAAAGCTTACCCAAACCGTCAATCGGGGCTTGAACCATACCACATCCTTAAGCTCGTGGGCGTTGGCCTTAAGGAGCGGCTGATCCGTGAAATCACTGTTCTGCTCCACAGGAATAAAGGGATGTCCTTCAGCTTTAAGAGAGGGCGCGCTTTCCTTGAGGAGCCGAAAATGCTCCTGAGTCAAACCGATAGAAGCCCTGCCAATGTAAATGAGCGAATCGCTACCCTGCAACGCCAGAATGAGAGCATTAGGGAAGCCGTCTTTTAGGGTCACTCCGGCTGCAATAGCCAGGATTTTGCGGGAAAGCTTGGTCTTAAACCAATCCTCATGGTCCTTTCCGCCCTGATACAGGCTGGCTTTTCGCTTGGAGACGATACCCTCCCAGCCCTTCAGCTTCATAAGGTCAAAAAGCTCACAGCCGTTGTCGAAATTATCGGTAATCGTGATGGCGCTCGAGGGCTGGATGTGCTCCCTTAAGAGCTGCAACCGCTCATGCAAAGGCTTATCAGTAAGAAGACGACCGTCCAAGGCCAGCATATCAAACAGAATGTAACGCGCGGGGTACTTCTTCATGTAATAAGGAATTTTTTTGACATCGGTGACCCGCTCGCGCATGAGGCTCAGCTGAAACGTGGGTTTCAGCTCATCGTTAAGCACGATGATTTCCCCATCAAACACAGCGCTTTTACCCTTCAGCATCAATGGAAGCTCGGATAGCTCGGGATAAAAAGGGGTGCGCTCGCGGCCCTTCTTGGTAAAGACGCGGGCAGCCCCATCCTCCACATAGCACATGCCGCGTATGCCATCCCACTTGACCTGATGGACAAATTCCGGGCCTGTCTGGACGCCGGAGGTCAAGATGGGCTCCATAGGCTGAATCCAATCCATTTTGTACCTCATATCCTTTGGTTTAGCCTTAAGTTCTTTTAGTCTCGAACGTTAATGAACGACTGATCTTTCAGCACCGTTAACAATGAATGATTAAACCACACCCGCCTTTTCTTTCTCAGGCTTCTCCGTTTTCTTGCTTGTCCTCGGCTTCTTGGCAGGAGGGGACTCGGGCATTTTGTCGTCCTTCCGCATCTCCTCAGCTTTTTTAAGGCTGGCCTGAAGAGCCGCCATCAGGTCAATCACATTGCGCTGCGGCGCTTCTGGTGCCGAGACAATCTCCTCGCCCTCAATTTTCTTATGAATCATGTTCAGCAGGGCTTCACGGTACTCATCCTTATACTTGGAAGGCTCAAACTCTGCGCTCAAATTCTCGATAAGCTGCTTCGCCATGTCAATTTCCCGGGCATCTATTTTGATGTTCTCGGGCACACCCGGAATCTGTTTCATATCCCGCACTTCGTCAGGAAAGAATATGGTCTCGAGCACCAGTACATGATTTAAAAAGCGAAGAACCGCAAGAGATTGCTTGTCGCGAATGGTAATGCGGGCTATGGCGATCTTGCCCGTTTCGTCCATGGCCTGCCGCAGCAGTGTATAGGCCTTGGCACCGCCGTTCTCCTGGGGGGCAAGGTAATAGGATTTATCGTAATAAATGGGGTCGACTTCCTTGAGATTGACGAAATCAAGGATTTCTACCGTTCTGGCCGAGGGAGGCCGGACCGCGTCAATATCCTCGTCCTTTATAATCACAAACCGGCCGGGCTCGTATTCGTAGCCCCGTACAATATCCTTTGAGGTGATCTCCTCATTGCAGGTGGGACAAACACGCTCATTTTTGACGGGCGTCTTGCATTTATTATGAATATATTTAAAGCGAATGTCCCGGTCCTCGGTGGCGGCAAACATTTTGACCGGGATGTTGACAAGGCCGAAGCTGATAGAGCCCTTCCACATGGTATGCATGAACCATACCTCCTTCTTACCTAGTTTTCTTATTACAAAGCAAGCTTATGCATCTTAAAAAAGCACGCTGAACCATGCATAAAGGGGGAAGAAAAAAGAAATATAAATGTAAAAAAGGAGCCTTGACACTCACGGGTGCGTTGTAATAAAATAATTAAGCTTTTCCCTAAATGAGAGAGTTTGGGGCATTAGCCGACCCGTTTTTTACAAGCTTCAGTTTTTGGATCTTTATCACTGTCCACGTTTTTCTCTTTCTGGAAAAATGCCATTCTTTATGCTTACGAGGAGGTAGTCACATGCCTTGCAAGGATCACCTTTCCTATCCTGAGGAACAAAGCCAACTCACAAGTACCCTGGAGCTCGTTCGAAAGACCCTGAATGAATCCCGACGCAATAAGGA
>JAOABT010000494.1 GCA_026418215.1 Clostridia bacterium
AATTCGACGAGATGCTGAAGTTCCACAGCACTTCTTAGAACCGAAAGCTTTTCGTTGACGGCTTTGTTGCCTCCCCACGGAGACAGGTCAATAATAAGCCGGTTGGACTTGGCCTTAAAGCTTTCTGATTGGGATGATGGAATGGCATTTTTAAATTTGTCCACAAGCACCTGATGTTTGGGATCAGGGAGGCTTTTAGCGACGCCATTCAGTGTGGCTATAACAGCTGCGATATCGTCTGAGGTGAGTAGGCTTTTGTCCAGCTTATAGCCCTCGGCAATGGCTATCCCGCCATTGGTGCCCTTATAGGTGACAATGGGAATGCCTGAAAGATTAAGGGTGTCAATATCCCTTAGAATGGTCCGGGTTGAAACCTCGAACATTTTGGCAAGCTCCCGGGCTGAAACACGCTCCTTTTGAAGCAGCGTCACAAGTATGGAAATCAGCCTGTCTAGTTTCAAGCCCTCACCCGCCTTTATTTCATTGCAAACATGGCAATGCTCATGACCATCGAAAGAATGATGACAACCGCTATTGTCGAAGCAATAACGCGTCTGGTCTTACTGCTGAAATTCATACTTTCCCTCTTTTCTAATCGATTACTTCTCTAACTAGATTTGCCTCAGCTTCTCTATTATTTTACTGCCGCAAGGGTTGTTTGGCAAGGGTTGAGGCTTCCAGAAAGCGCTCTGACGCATTCTATTGTAAAAAACCATGTTGTATCCCCTAAGGCTTGAAGGGTACAATAGCAATAGCCGTCAAGCTCATGCTTTGAGGCATTGAACGAATACTGATCACCATTTACAGGAGCAAGCTATGACAAAAGCAATTCGCACCGTACATCTCATCGGTCTGGGCGCTGTTGGCGGAACCTATGGCTCCCTCCTTTACACCATGGACCCTAAAAGCATACGTGTCATTGTAGACCCCCAAAGACTGGACCGCTACCAAAAAGGAACGGTGATCAATGGAAAGCCTTATGCTTTTCAGCTCGCCGTTCCGGGAAAGAGCGATGAAGCTGCAGAACTGATTATCGTAGCAGTTAAAGGGCATCATCTTGAAAGGGCTATGGAAAGCATGGCACCCTTTGTAGGCGATAACACCCTTATTCTTTCGCTACTGAACGGCATTACAAGTGAGGAGGACTTGAGCCGATGCTTCGGCCGGGAAAAGGTGCTTCACGGGTTTTGCGTCGGAACCGACGCCGTGCGTGAGCAAGGGCAGGTGCGCTTCTCCAATCCGGGTAGGATTGTCTTTGGAGAATACTATCCCGAAGCCGCCGGAAAAGCTGCGGGTGTTGCTGACATTCTCTCAAGGGCAGGCATTGCCAACGTGGTCTCCTCCGATATCCGCCGGGAGATGTGGTGGAAGTTTATGATGAACGTGGGCATTAATCAAACTTCTGCTGTCCTTCGAGCTCCCTATGGTGTTTACCAGACCATTCCCGAGGCTCGCGAGCTTATGGCCTCAGCTGCAAGGGAGGTCATTGGAATAGCTCAAAAAGAGGGGATTCCCCTCAGCGAGGCCGATATCGAAGGCTATTTGGGCGTTATTCAAACCCTTTCACCCGAGGGAAAAACCTCCATGCTGCAGGATGTTGAAGCCCGACGAAAAACAGAGGTAGAAAGCTTTGCGCTTACAGTTGTAAAGCTCGGCAGGAAGCATGGCATCCCCACACCCGTCAATGAAATGCTCTATCGTATGATAAGGGTGATTGAGGCACGAGCCCAAGCTTAGCTCACGGCTAAGCTTGCAATGTCTAGTCTAAGGTAACGACTGAAGGCACTCCCCGTAATTTTTAGAGATTAAATATAAAGCTCAAAAGTACACGACTTAATGCCTGAGAAGATAAAGAGAAGAGACAAGCTCTGAATTTAACTGGGTTATCAGCTATAAGCATTTTTCTTGCTAACAGCTAAGTCCCATTTAATCTTTGACTTGTCTCTTCTGTTTTTGCACTTCTCTTTCTTTTAAGTGGAGGTCCCGCTATTTTAGCACTTCACACCGAATTGGCTTCTTAAGTTACGGCCTAGCCTTACCACACCGTTACGCGGTTTTCAGGTGCAAGATAGAGCGCATCACCGGGCTTAATTTGATAGGTGTCATAGAACTCCTGGAAGTTCACCAGCACGCGGTTGACACGGAACACGTTGGGCGAGTGAACGTCCTGTGTCGCGAGCAGCTGATACATTTGGTTTGTACCGGTAAAGCGCCAGATAGAGGCGTTACTCTCAAAGAGCTGCTTCTGTCTCTTATACACATCT
>JAOABT010000524.1 GCA_026418215.1 Clostridia bacterium
TGAACAACTCGCTTCAATTGGAGGTCATCCGCCGCGTAGAGGAAATCGAGCGTTCCAACCGAAGGCTTTTGGAGATTTCCAAGACTGACAGCATGACCGGGCTTTATATCAAATCGGCCCTTCTTGCAAATCTTGAGAACACCATTGAACGTGCCCCTCAGGCTGTTTTTTCCCTTTTAATGTTTGATATCGATAAATTTAAAACCATCAATGACACCATGGGGCATCAGGTTGGTGACCGTTGTATAAAAAACATCGCCGCCTTGGCCCAGGGCTCCTTCCGCAACGAGGATATATTAGCCCGTTACGGCGGTGACGAATTCATCATTCTTCTTCCCTCCACCCCTCCCGTCAAGGCTTTCATTATTGCAGACCGGTTCAGACAGACCATTGAGAAGCAGGCCAATCCTAAGATAACGATTTCAGTAGGGGTTTCAAGCTATCCCGCGGATGGTCAGACGCCTGCCGCGCTCATTGAGGCGGCCGATAAGGCCCTTTATGCCTCCAAGCAAAAGGGGCGCAATCAGGTCACCCTCTATTCCTCTCTCGTTAGTGCGGTTGAAGATAAAGCCAAGGTTCAAGATCACGACAATGAGCGCCATTAGGACATTCTACGGGATTAATGCATGCGCCTTCCCTACCTTGCTGCCCTTCTTTAGCCAACCTAAATTTCGGTGCAAAGCAGCATCATTAGAAGTGTATTAGAAGTATTAAAGTATGGTTGATCAGCTTGTGCTGACGGCTTTCCATCTGGTATAGTCAAACTGTCTTCCAACTACGACCAGGTGGTGAAATGAAAATGAATCGCAAACAATTTTTGATGACACTTCACGAACAGCTTGAGGGTCTGCCCGGGGATATCAAGGCAGATGCCATGACCAAATACGATGACCTCTTCAAGCTTGGCGCAAGCCAGGGAAAAACCGAGGAAGAGGTTTCCTTCTCCTTGGGTGATCCTGTGATTCTTGCGAGGCAGATCAGACAGCAGGCAACGTACGCCGCTCCCGCCAGCCCTATCCGCAGAACCAATGTCTTTCGGAGCTTCTTCATGTTCTTCGTTATGTTTTTCTTCAATATGATTTTCTTCGTGGGTCCTTTCTTCGCATGCCTCGGCGTCCTCATCGGCATGTGGGGAGCAGCTTTCGGCATGAGCATCGGGGGCGTGGGTGTTCTAGGCGCAGCCTTCTACACCATTATATCGCCGGCACTTTACCACACGCTGGTGACAGGCTTTTCCTTTACGACAATCATGTCGGGCGCCGTATTAATGTCTACAGCCGGAATCCTGCTGGGCATGGGCTGCTGGTACACAAGCAAATGGTTTTATAAGCTCGTCGTCAGCTATACCCGCTGGAATTTCAGAGTCATCATAGGGAGGTAAACCATTGTGAAAATAGCAAAGATAGCCCTTTGGGTTTTTATTGCGCTGGTCATATCAGCCGTCATGTTCGGCGTCGGGCTGGCAACAGATGTAGCTAAGATGGGAGGATGGGATAAGGTGGTTTTTGGAGTAGGTACACAGTACAATGTGAACGACATCAAGGAGCTCAACTATACCAGTGCAAGGAGAGTTGAAATCACAACCACAAGCTCAGATACAACCTTGTTTTCCTCTGATTCAGACAAGGTAAAGGCAGCTCTCACGGGAAGCATCAGAACCACTGAGCCCAACGCTGTTCCCACACTTGAGGTGAGGCAATCAGGTGACGTCATCACAATCACCGAGAGGCGCCAGACCTTTATCACCTTTGGTTTTTACTCGAGCAACGTCAAGCTGGATATCAGCATTCCCAAACGCTTTAGCGGCGAGGTTGTCTTCAAGGGAACCTCCGGAAACTTCACAACCTCCAACCAAAAGCTTGAGAAGCTGGATGTTTCGGTTTCTTCAGGTGATACCGACATTGAAAACGTGGAGCTTAGCGGTGCCCTCAATCTTTCTGCAAACTCGGGCAATATCAAGGTCAACAACGTCAAGGCTTCTGATACCAAGATAGAAACCTCATCAGGCGATAAAGAGCTCTACAACCTAACACTCTCAGGCAACGCAAGCATGAATGCCAATTCAGGCCAAACCAAGGTCCAAGGGCTGACTTGCGCCGAGGGCAGGATTGAGAGCACCTCCGGTGACATTGAGGTGAGCGGTGTCAAGGCAAAGGCTTTCTATGCCAAGGCTTCCTCAGGTGAGATCATTGCTGATATTGTCGAAGGCAAGGTCCAGCTTGAAAGCACCGCCGGCGATATTGAAACCGGCATTCAAAACCCCAAGGATGAGATAAAGCTTCAGGCAAGTAGCGGAGAAGTCACGCTGAGCCTTCCCGAAGAAACGGGCTTTAAGCTTGATTCACAGGCCAGCTCCGGAAACATTCACTGTAAGTTTGACTTAAGCTCTAAAGAGTCTGAGCGCAACGCGTTGTCCGGCATTGCCGGTTCCGGTGAAATCCCCGTATTCATCACAACCCACTCGGGTGATATCAACATCAACAAGCGCTGATGATTTGGCCTTTATCACCCTTAGCATAGATGATAATGAAGAATGCCTTGGTGTAAGACTCACCAAGGCATTTTAGTTAACCTTTTATTAGAACGATGCTGAAATTATGATGCTGAAAACTTGCTGCGTACCTTAGAATTATCAGCGCAGGTTTGGCTCAACACCCTTGCACGGCGTATCCGGCGGTTATGAAGACTTAGACCTGCCAGCTTCCCAAGTATTTTTTCTGAGTCTCAGAAAGCGTATCAATGCTTATGCCCAGACTTTCCAGCTTTTTAACGGCAATACTCCGGTCAATGCTTTCAGGAATGTTGAAAACACCAGCCTTGAGCTTACCTTTGTTTTCAAGAATATAGAGTGCCCCCATGGCCTGAACCGCAAAGCTCATATCCATGATTTCGGCAGGATGTCCGTCGCCGCAAGCCAGATTGACAAGGCGGCCTTCGCCTAAGAGATAGAGCGTACGTCCGTTCTTCAGGGTATAACCCATGATATTCTTGCGGTACTCGCGAATATCCTTGGAAAGGCTTTCAAGCTCCGGTATACAAATTTCCACATTGAAATGGCCCGCATTGCACATGACGGCACCATTCTTCATTTTCTTGAAATGCTCTTCATGAATAACCCTGTCACATCCGGTAACCGTAATAAAAATATCACCAAGGGGAGCGGCATCAGTCATAGGCATGACATGGAAGCCATCCATAACAGCTTCTATAGCCTTTACAGGGTCAATTTCCGTGACGATAACAGTTGCTCCAAGGCCCTTGGCTCTCATGGCCACGCCCTTGCCGCACCAGCCGTAACCGGCAACAACAACGGTCTTCCCGGCTACAATCAGGTTCGTGGTACGGTTGATACCATCCCAAACCGATTGTCCCGTGCCGTAGCGGTTATCAAACAGGTGCTTGCACATAGCGTCATTGACAGCCATCATGGGTATTTTCAGCACACCGTCCCGCTCCATGGCTTTTAAACGGATGATGCCGGTTGTTGTTTCCTCACAACCGCCCCAAACCTCGGGCAGCAGGTGGCTGAGCTTGGTATGCAGGGCATGAATGAGATCGCCGCCGTCATCAATAATGATATTGGGGCCATGCGCCAGAACCATGTCAATATGCTTTTCATATTCCTCAGGCGTTGCATTGTACCAGGCAAAAACCTCGATGCCGTCGGCTACCAGCCCTGCGGCAATATCATCCTGGGTTGACAGGGGATTGCTGCCGGTAACAGCAATTTTGGCTCCGCCTGCTGCGAAAACCTTGGACAGATACGCTGTCTTGGCCTCCAAGTGGACCGAAAGAGATACCTTGACGCCTTCAAACGGGCGTGTTCTTTTAAATTCATCTTCAAGGCCCGATAGTATGGGCATATTCCTCTTAACCCAGTCTATTTTTTGTCTTCCTGACTCAGCCAGGGACAGATCACGAATTGAATGGTTCATGGCTTTTTCCTCCATCATGCTTGTCTATAGAATGATTATACCTTCACTACCGCTGCTTTTCAATGCGCCGCTTGCTAGTGAGATATCCGGCCCGAAAGCGTGCCGTCAAACCTTTAATGCCCGTGTAAATCTCTCTCCTGCATTATCATATTTTTTACATTTTTATATTTCACACTTGACTGTTACTTTTCTTGGTAATATACTACATTACATAAGTAATGCTGTAGTTGTGTGGTGATAAAATGAATCTTAGCC
>JAOABT010000588.1 GCA_026418215.1 Clostridia bacterium
AGATGTGTATAAGAGACAGCTGCAAATCTGGATGGAGATGTTGATGGCCTCACGCCAGTCCAGGGACTCCCGCTGCTCAATATATTCCTTCAGCGTAATCCCGTCGACGTATTCCATGACGATGTAAAACCGGTTATTGTCACGGCCTACATCATAAATCTGCACAATATTGGGATGCGTGAGGCTTGCAGCTGCCTGCGCCTCTGTCTCAAAGCGTTTCAGAAATTCGGTATCGTCACGGTATTCATCCTTAAGAATCTTAACGGCGACAATCCTTTGAAGGTAGCGGCATTTGGCCTTGTAGACCTTTGCCATCCCTCCTGCGCCGATCTCCGAAATGATCTCGTATCTATTTCCCAAAACTGTTCCTATCATTCTTACACCCCTTAAGTTACATCCAGGCTACAATAACCGTGATGTTGTCGCTGCCGCCGCGTTCCTTGGCCTTTTCGACCAGAGAGCGTGCGACGTTTTCGCGCGGTTCGGAAAGAACCAGCTCCATAATCTCATGATCCGCAACATGCTCATAAAGCCCATCGGTGCAGAAGACATAAATATCCTGCTCCAAAATGGGCACCTCATAAAAATCTGGATAGAAATTGTCCTTAAAACCCAGGGCACGGGTAATTCTATTTCTGTCCGGATGATGAATGGCTTGATCTGAGCTGATGAGGCCGCCCTTTAGAAGCTCGGCCACATATGAGTGGTCTTGTGTCAATTGCTTAAGTGAATCTCCCCTGATGAGGTAAACCCGGCTGTCACCCACGTGGGCAATATGTAAAACATTATTCAATACGATCCCCGCAGAAAGCGTCGTCCCACTTTTTAAGCCCCCGAGATTCTGCTGGGAATAGTCCATAATCTGATTGTTAATCTTTTCAATCCGGTTTGAGACAAGTGACTTCAACTCGTCTGCGTTGTTTTGTGAAACACAATCCAATACCGCCGTTGACATCAGTTCTACAGCAATCCTGCTGGCTTCCTCACCTGCAAGGTGTCCGCCCATGCCGTCGGCGACAATAAACCCTATGGGATCGCCCTGGGCATTGAGAATAATATTCCAGTTATCCTCGTTCTTGTCTCTTTTTAAACCAATGTCACTCAGTGCTGAATATTTCACAACTACACCTTCCCGGATTCTACAAGGGTATTTCTGCGCAACTGTCCGCACGCGGCCATGATGTCGCTTCCAAGCTCTCGTCTTACTGTTACTGTAATATGGTGCTTCTCCAAAATCTGTTTAAAAGCCTCTATTCGGGACCTTGTACTCTTATCAAAGGTTGTTCCCTCGACAGTGTTGACTGGTATCAGGTTGACATGGCACAATGTTCCCTTAAGCTTCTTGGCAAGGATCTCCGCATACTCAGGGAAATCGTTAACATCCTTAATGAGGGAATATTCGTAAGTCACACGTCTTGAGGTTGTTCTGGCATATGCGTTGCAGGCTGCCAGAAGCTCATCCATGGGCCATTTTCTGGCCACCGGCATGGTTTTGGTTCTAACCTCGTCAGTCGGCGCATGAAGCGAGATGGCAAGGTTAACAGGTATATCCTCCTGGGCAAAACTCAATATTTTAGGTACAATGCCGCAGGTTGACACCGTCATTTTCCTGAAGCTGATGTTCAAGGTATCCTCTCGGTTAAGCCTTCGCATAAAGGCTATGACATTATCGTAATTGTCAAACGGTTCTCCGATGCCCATCAAGACCACATGACTGATACGCTCACCAATATCGTGGCTGATGGAAAGCACCTGGCCGAGCATTTCGCCCACCGTAAGACTTCTGACAAGCCCTAAGGGCGACGAAGCGCAGAAGGCACAACCCATGCGGCATCCCACCTGAGTGGAAAGACAGACCGAGTAACCGTATTCATATTTCATTAATACACTTTCAATAATGTTACCGTCTTTGAGCTCAAAAAGGTATTTTCTCGTGCCATCCACGCTGGAAACCAGCCTGTTGGCCACTTTCAGGCCTCCCGCATAGAAGCAAGCCGAGAGCTTTTCGCGCATCTCCTTCGGGAGGTTGGTCATACCTTCAAAGTCCAGCTGCCCGGCATAAAGCCACTGATAAACCTGTTTAGCCCTGAAGGCGGGATAGCCCAGCTGAGTCAAGGCTTTTATGAGTTCATCATAGGTCATGTCAAGCAGATCCTGCTTTTCGTCCATTCGTGTATACACCCTCATGCATTATACATTATTTTTCGCGTTTCCTCAACTATAGTACGGCCTTCATGAGCCGAATAAAGTTCAAGCCCATGATGCTTTGAACATCACCCTCGGAATAATTGAGCTTTAAAAGCGCTTCGACGATCCTTGAAAGGTCTTCAACACCCGTCATGTCCCGCGGGAGGTTGTTAAAGCCGTCAAAATCACTCCCGATTCCGACTGACTGAACCCCGACCAGGGCCGCAACATATTCGATATGTCGGATTATATCCATAAGCTCGGCATTTCCCGCTTTTTCGAGGAAGAACGGAAAGAAATTTATACCGATAACACCGCCGGACCTGGCAATCAGCCTCATTTGGTCATCGGTAAGGTTGCGCCTGTGGGGGCACAGAACGCGTGAATTGCTGTGAGACGCAGTAATAGGCTTCTTTACAAGTTCCACAACATCCTCAAGGGCTTTATCGGAGGAGTGTGAGACATCGATGAGCATTCCAAGCTGCTGCGCTCTGGCAATCACAAGTCTTCCAAACTCCGAAAGACCATCATGGATGTGCTGGCCCGCAACACTGTCGCAGACTTCATTGTCGTAATTCCAGACAATGGTGAGCACCCTTAATCCGAGCTGATACAAGCGTTCCATCTCCGAGATGGAGCCGCCCAGAATTTCAGCCCCCTCGGCCTCAAGGAAGCCGTATACGGTATTGAAGCTAAAACCGCCTGATTTGCTGCTTACTTCCTCCCAATTCTCTGAATTCCGGAGTACCTCAGCGCAATGGGGTTCGATTAGGCTGTCAAGCTCCTCTCGGTTTCGAATAAGCTTAATCCGCTCCGGATAGGTTTGTTCGAGGATGAGCCCCTTCTTGAGCTGGGCTTCCATATGAGCCTTGGGATTGTCTCGGAATTTATCACCCGCAAAAGAAGAAAAGACCTGTATGAAAGGTCCGTTACGAAGCGCCCTTTGGGCGTCCCAATGATGTTGATTGTCAAAAAGCTCTTCTGGCGTACGGATAGCTGAAAGAATGTCACAATGCGCGTCGAAAAACAGCATGAAGCTCCCTCCTAGAATGCGTTTCTGATGAGCTCGATATCCTGAACCTGCCCCTCGCGTCCCATCATCACCTCAACGACATCAAAGCGTACGGGTACGTCATGATATCCGTAACGCTGCATGTATACCTGTGCCAGCCTTGTTATGGTGGCCTGCTTGGAATAGGACACCGCCTGGGCGGGCGTTCCAAACTGGGTGCTGCTGCGGCTTTTGACCTCAATAAAGCAAAGCGTATCGCCTTCCTTGCCGATGAGGTCAAGCTCCCCCATACGTCCAACGCGGAAGTTGGAGCACAAGATGGTATACCCTTTACTGGTCAGATAACGCAGGGCTTCCTTTTCTCCCAAGGTTCCAAACGCACGGTTATTCATTTTCTTCCCCTCTGGGCGTAGGTTTCGTCGAGCCTGCTGATGAACGCCAGAACCTCCGCAACCACCTCATAAAGCTCTGTTGGGATTTCACTCCCAAGCTGAATATGTGAAAGGGCCTCAGCAAGGTGCTCATCCTCATAAATGGGGATATGCGCCTCTTTGGCTTTCTCAATGATCTTGTTCGCTATCTCGCCCTTACCTGAGGCGATAACCTGGGGGGCTTTGCTTTCACCGGGCTTATAGCTTAAGGCGGAGGCCTTCTTCATTTTATTGAGTTCTTCCTTGTCCGATGCCATCCTCTTTCCCCCTATATTTTAATGTCCACGCTGGAATCCAGGCCGAGAAGCTCCTTGGACCGCTTTGCTGCATCCAGGATATTCGTGTTGCCTAGCTCCAGTATTCTGCATTTCATCTCAGCCAGCTTATAGCCCTTTTTCTGGAGATTGTCATAGAGAGCGCGATGGTTGTCCTTAACAAGCTTGATCAGGTCCTCCTGCTCCACCCTGAAGCTGATGGTGACATATTTCTGGCTGGCATTCAAAAAGGTTTCGATTCGTCCCAGGCTTTGAGTCTGGAGCGACAAGAAGAGCGTGAAATTGTTGGCGTCAATCTTCTTTTTGCCATTCTTGCGCTTCATGACAAAAAGCTCACCGGTGGTATTCTGCTGGTTAATCTTAAGCGGCAGCTGAACGATGGAGTCGTAAGTCGTCACCTGGTTCATAAATTTGAAGGCGCTGTCAATTTCCTTGAACGCTGGAAGCACCGCTTCCTGAGCCTTTGGTTCTATATTGCTGACGGCCTTCTGCGTAAAATCCATAACCCCTTTGAGCGCCTTCGTTTTCTCCTTAAGGTCAAAATCCTCGGCTGCTCCGTTCTGGGCTTTGATGGCCGCTTTGTCAAAGAGCTTATCCAAGGCTTTCGTCACAACCTCTTGATCGCCCTTGTCAACGGCCTTGGTCTTTGTATGTAGGTCTTCTAGGGCTTTGGTGATCATTTCAAGCAGCTTAACGGACTGTTGGGGATCAGGTGTTGGAATATCACTTGCTTCTTCTGGTGTTGAATTTGCTATAGGCTGACCCAACGAGGTTAGAGCATTTTTAACGATGCCCTCAACGGCCTTGGAGTCGAGATTTCCAAGGCTAGTTGGTGAACCTTCCAGTTCACTCAAAAGCGTTTTATTCAGCAATTCCCGAACGTTCTGAACAATAGCCTCCCTGGCGGCCGGCTCTTTGGGCAGCAGGGTTGAAAGGGCTTTAGAAAGATCCTCTATTCCTTGGTTAACGATCAAGGATTTGACAAGCGCCGTTGCTTCCGACTTATCATTGTGTGTTAAAGCAGAAAGAAGCCCATCCTTAAGAGTTTGTAGATTAGCGTGGATTTCGAACTCATTTTCCGAGAATTTCTGAAGCATTCTCTGCATCTCGGGGTCTGCCGGCATAGAATTGGATGTCAAAAACGCCGCCTGGTCCACGGGCATTTGGGGATCTGTCTCAAGAAGCTTCAAGACGCCCGTCATAAGCTGGTCTGATTTAGCAAGACCCAATGCCAAGAGCTTTTGGCCGATGGCATTTGCCTGAGGAGCCTGTGCGTTATTTGTCTCGGCTGACTGTTTAGGGGAAGCTGCGCCAGCCTCATTGGGTACTATCTTTGCGGTGAGCTGATCGTTCTGCTTTTCTCCAATTTCAAGCGTCACCAAATCCCCGGTATTGGCGGTAAAACCATCCGGAACCTTTGCAGTAAAAAAGGCACCATCCATGAGCTTGAGCAGCAGCATGCCATTATCCAGAGACTGAACCCGTCCCTGAAGGATGTCTCCTGCTTTCAAGTTCTCCAATGAAGCCTTTGTGAGGATTTGCAGAAGCTGGGGCATCGAGCCGTCGAGCCTAATGGGATTCATGCGCCATCACCTGCTTTTAACCAAATTACGTTCAATGTTGACTAAAAAATCCTGAATATTTGTCACGATCGAGGTGACGGCAAGCGTCCCCCTGTCTCTCAGCTTGTTTACGGCAAATTCCGAAACATCGACGCTGTAGATATAAACCGGACGGACGACACCCTCTACGACCTGATAGGAAGGTGTCATATTCCCGGTTGCAATGGAATGGAGCTGGGTAGCCAGGCCCAACACCGTTGTTGCCTTTCTGGTGTAAGCTCGCATGGCGTTCTGCGCCTCATAGACGTCTCCGATGACGCCCGGTAATGGACCGTCATCTCGAATAGAGCCTGCAAGGACATAGGGGACCTTGTTGAGGATACAGGCACGGACGATGCCGTCATTGATAAAGCCTTCGGCAACCATCCGCTCAAGTGAGCCGGTATCCCTCGCTTTATTGATAACATCTAGATGATGATAGTGACCATTAGGAATGCCTTCCTGGGTGTAGATATCCTGACCGAGGGCCGTTTTGAACATGGAGCCCTCCATATCGTGCGTAGCCAGGGCATTCCCGCCAAAGACGGCATGAACATAACCGTGCTCAATAAGCGAGATGAGGGCGTTTCTAGAATCCGAATCGAATACGGCAGCGGGGCCTAAAACCCAGACGATAAAGCCGTGCTCGCGCTCATACCGCAAAAGCTCATAAAGCCTGTCATAATCTCTTGAATAGGAGGTTTCTCTTGATCTTCCGGTTCTGAAGGCAAAGAGCTCTTCTTTTCCTTTTTCACCTAAAAAGCCGGTCGTATGAACATAAATACCCTCGGAGGCATCCTCGGTTCGGCCCAATATCACCCTATCCCCCCTCTTGAGACGCCTGAATTCTGTGACAGCCAGCGTATCATCGGGGTTTGCGACAACGACACAGTCCATACGGCTTTCCGATATAAGCCGCCACTGACCTGAAAGCTTATAGTACTCAGGAAAGATCGTTGTGGCATGGTAATATGCTGGTGCTACCCCATCTTTCTCAACTAGGGCAGTATTAGCCTCGGGAGCTTCTTTGAAAACGGCAGAATCGAAGTTCGGAGCTGTATATTTCAATAACTCAAAGCTCATGGTGCAGCCTAACCTCCTTAGCCTCTATTAAAAACACGACCCTTACCTAAAGGTTGTATGCTTAAGTGCTCCAATTTTTAGGTATTGCTTTCCTTACGGTTTACGCAGGCCCACAAATTAGTCTACTACTAAAAGAAATAGATTAGCTATCCTGCATGCTGCCGCCAAGCACTTCTTCCTGTACAAAGTTTTTGGTAAAGCTTCTCCTATGAATGGCACACAGGCCATTTTCCTTAATAGCCTTCATATGCTCCTCGGTACAATAGCCCTTATGCTTCGCAAAGCCGTACTCCGGGTAAACCTTGTCCATTTCATCCATGATTCTATCCCGGGTGACCTTTGCCAAAATGGACGCAGCCGCAACCGATACCGAATTGGCATCTGCCTTGGGGACTGCCTTTTGAGGAATGGGTACAGGAAGCTTGACCGCGTCGATAATAAGGTAATCCGGCTGAATACGCATGTTTTCAATTGCAAGCTGCATGGCCTTCTTGGTGGCCTGATAAATATTGATGTCATCAATGGTTTCGTGATCCACGATGCCAACGCCGTAGGCTAGCGCTTTTTCTCTGATCTGATCAAAGAGCTGTTCCCTTTGAAGGGCTGACAGCTTCTTGGAGTCATTGAGCTTATGTAATAAAATACCCGGAGGAAGTATGGCGCAAGCAGCCACGACAGGCCCTGCAAGCGGACCGCGCCCCGCCTCGTCAATGCCCGCTACGAACTGATAGCCTTCGGAATAGGCTTCGTACTCCATGGACATCATGGCTTGCAGGCGCTGGTGCTCGGCCTTGACCGCTTCCATCCGCTTATAGTATTTATCGGCAAGTTTCTTAACTGTCTCGCCATATTCCTCTTCAAGACCCTTAAGCCATTGAAAGGCTTCCTGGGCCTCCATGGCTTCAGCCCTCTCTTTAAGGGCCTTAATGGTCAGCTTCGACATGAGGTCATCCCCCTGTGTAATTTGTTTTCAGGTTCATCCAAAGCCTTATGAAGCTTTAAATACAAATGCGTATGCTTGATTTACAATGAACCTCGGTACTTAGTTTCTGTTTAATCTAACCGTTTTGATCTAATATACTTGATCCTATACATCAGAAGCCTAGACATCATCTTCTGACGCATCTTCTGAACCTGTATTTGTAAAACCGGCTTCAGTACCCATCTGGACGGTATTATCACTTTCTATTGGCAGGCTCTTTTCGCTCTCAGTGTCCGCTTTATCTTCCGGTTGAGCCTGTGCTTCTTCAGTATCTGCCTTGGGTGGGAGCTCCAGCGTGATCTTTCCGATTTTTCCGCCTCTGAACTCATCAAGGACAATGGTGGCGATGCGGTACAAATCCACTTCTCCACCCGATACAAGACAGCCGCGTTTACGTCCGGCCTCTTCCAAAAGCTTAATTCCGAGCTTGCCCTCAACATCAGCTAACTTATACCGTTCCTTAATCCTTTGAGGGTAGAGCACAGCAAGCTTTTCGAGGAGCTTTCCCGCAAGCTCGGCCGTATCCATGATTTCATCCTTGATGGCACCGGTGGCAGCAAGATTAAGACCTATTTCGACGTCCTCAAACTTGGGCCAAAGAATCCCCGGGGTATCCAAAAGCTGTATTTCAGGATTAATGCGCACCCATTGCTGAGTTCTTGTCACACCGGGCCTGTCCCCTGTGATGGTGCTGGCCTTACCCGCTATTTTATTAATAAAAGCGGATTTTCCAACATTGGGAATTCCCACAAC